>VXTZ01000001.1 GCA_009837205.1 Candidatus Dadabacteria bacterium
ATAATTTCCGGTTCCCAAGTGAAAAGTATCCGGGTTTCGGATTAATAAAACACAATCAAGCGGTATTTCAATTGTTCTTTGGCAGATTTAGCTAATACGACAAATTCAGGGATTCAGCGGTCGCTTTGAGGCGTTTGTCCAGCGTCAATAATCGTGTTGGCGGTTCCAAAGCCGTAGCGGTCAGAAGATGAGCATCAACATAACCGATGCTGAGACCCATCAACTGATTTTGCTCGATGAAGTATAGCACCGAGGATTCAGCGGCAACAGGAAGATCGGGCAAATTAGGCAAGGAAAAAACTTCAGCACGGTCAGCAAGGTTGCCGCAGGCAATCTCACCGATAACGAAAAGGTGGATGAACGCCTTGTTGGTTCCGAGCAGATTCTCGACTGCTACGCTGCCCTTGCTCAGATATTCAATCCATACCGAAGTGTCAACCAGAATCATTTTTAAAACGGCGACGCGGAATGGATCTGAGCCCGGGTTGGCTACCACCCAGCTTGGCAAGTTGTCGAGCACTTTCTCGCTCAACTAGGGCTTTTAAGGCTTCCCTGATCAGTTTCGGTTTTGAGGTGATATTTGTGATATTTTGCGCCCGCATAAGCAACTCGTCGTCTATATTCAGTGTAGTTCTCATATTTAATTACTCCATACCCGATTGCTGAATCATAAAACTGTCTGCGCCAAACTGTACATCAACTGATGTCGAAAAACAAGTCTTCTATGGTGCCTCAGGCCGTGTTGATCGTGGATTCGGCATATTCGAACTGTTCCATTATCCACCCGAAATCTGGCACGTTTCCGAAAAACATTTCCTGCATTTGTTCATAATCCCGCTCAATTTCGGCACATCGTAAAGACCACGGTCGACTCTGCGCAACCGACCTGTTTTTACAAGGCTGTGCAATGCTTGGTAAATTTCTGCAGACACTCCGAGGTCAGCAAAATCCTTCGGCGTACCTACCCCTCCTGTTTTCTGTTCCGACATTCTCTTCATGATTTTCTTGGCTGTGTCGGACATCTTGTGGCGCTTCATGCAAGAATGCGTATTTGAGACTGTCAGAAATTTGCAATGTTTTTCTTTAACCGTCAATTTCAAACTTTCATCCTGTTTAGCCTTATCCGAAGGTTTGTCAGAAATTCAGGGCTCTTTTCTGACTGGGATCGGAATCAAGGGGCGAACAAGGATTTCAGAAATGATATTCTTACAGGGAGAGCTTCAGAAGAAGTTTGTCGACAAGGTTGCGGCAACCTTTCCTGTTCCCTTGTTTCGTGAGGACGATTGCGGGTACTTTCTCACTCACTCGGTGTTTTTACGGAATGGCTGTCTCGGATGATGTAGATGGCGCAACTCCCGGCGAAGTCCCGCCCAGATACCGAAAAGCATGACGATGAACAAAATGGTAAGCGGGAAGCTTGCAACGACAACAGCGGCCTGAAATGATCTGAGCCCGCCAGCAAGCATAAGCACCGCGGGCACCACTCCCGCTATAAAGCACCAGAATTCGCGCTGCGGCACCGGCGTGTCCATCTTGCCCCCGGCCGTTATGGAGTCAACGGCCAGAGACCCCGAGTCAAGAGAGACAACTAGGAAAAAAAACAGCAGCAATATGCTTAGAACGCTGAATAGCCTTGTAAGCGGAAGCGCTTCCAGCAGTTTGAACAAAGCGAGTTCAAGACGTCCCGCGTCGACCGTTTCAATCACTCCCGTGTAGCCGTCGAAGAGAAACTGAAAAACCGCGCTGCCTCCCAGGGCGTTCATCCATAGTACGCAGAAAACGGTAGGAAGTACAAGCACGAAGAAAAGGAACTCGCGCACGGTTCTGCCCCTTGAGATGCGCGCGATGAACATTCCGACAAACGGCGCGTAGCAGAACCACCAGGCCCAGTAGAAAACTGTCCAGTCGTGTATGAAGTCCATGTCCTCGCGCCCCGTCCAGAGGCTGAGGGGCACTATGTTGGCCGCGTAGCTCGCGGTCGAGACCAGGCAGTGGCGGAGAATGTCAAGCGTCGGTCCCGCCGAGATGGCAAACAGCATCAGCGACACCGCGAGAATTAAGTTCATGCGGCTCAGGAGGCCGATTCCGGTATTTATTCCGGTCAGCAGCGCCGCCATGGCCGTCAGCATTACAAGAACGATCAGTATCACCCTGGAGAGATCGGAGGGGGGAATTCCGAACAGGTATTCAATGCCGCCTGTTATCTGCTCGGTTCCGAAACCTATGGATACTGCAAGGCCGAACAGGGTGGAGAATACCACCAGCGTTTCGATCAGGTGCCCGGTCCAGCCCCATACTCGGTTGCCCAGAACGGGATAAAACACAGAACGCAGGGAAAACGGCATGCCCATGTTCTGGGAGAAAAGAGCCATTGACAGGCCCGCGACGGCGAATATAGCCCATCCGTGGAGTCCCCAGTGAAAAACAGATCCCGCGACGGCGATGGTAAAGGCGCTCTCGGTGTCGGAAGGATCGATGCCGAGCGGCGGGTTCTGAAAGTGATGCACGGGTTCCACCACGCCAAAAAAAACGAATCCGGCGCTTACAGAAGCCGCGAACAGAATCGCGAACCAGCTTGCGTAGGAGTAATCCGGCTTCGCGTCCGCTCCCCCCAGGCGCACCCTGGCAAGCGGGGAGACCATCACCAGCAGGCAGAAAAGCAGTATGATGTTGGCGGAGGTCATGAACCACCAGTGAAAGAGGGTTACGACAAGATTGCGGGCGTCCGCGAAGACCTCTGCTGTTTTCTCCTGAAAGACTGTTCCCGCGACGATGAAGAAAATGATTATAAAAGAGGAAACAACGAATGACGGGGCATGAAAATCAAGCCTTAGTATCCTGATATTTTCCCGTCCGCGCACATAGGGTCGTCCCTTGTGAATTTTCTGCCCGCGCGCCGGTTCTTTTTCTCGTTTCATTTTATGAAAAGAGTTTAAGCTACCGTGTCCGCACTTACAAAATTTTCTCTGTGCGTGTCAGCGGGTCTCGCTTCTAATTCCCTTCCATATGCTTACAGTCATCAGGATGAGCAGTATTGAGAACGGAAGTCCGGCTATGAGCGAAGCCGCCTGCAGGGATTTAAGCCCTCCACCGAGAAGCAGGGCGATTGCAAGCGCGCCCTCAAGGCTGCACCAGAACACCCGCTGCGAAGCGGGAGCATCAAGTTTTCCCCCGGAAGAAGTTATGTCAACGACAAGCGAACCCGAATCCGATGAAGTGACAAAGAAAATCACAAGGAGGATGACGCTTGCAAACGAGAGTGCCTGCGTCATCGGAACCTGCTCGAGCATCTTGAAAAGCGCAAGTTCGGGTTTCCACTGAGTGATTATCTCCGTAACGCCGGTGTAGCCGTCGAAGAGAAGCTGATGGATGGCTGTGCCGCCGAAAACGCTCATCCACAACAGACAACAGATGGTTGGCAGAACGAGTACGCAGACAAGGAATTCGCGTATGGTTCTTCCCCTTGAGATGCGTGCGATGAACATTCCCACAAACGGCGTCCATGAAATCCACCAAGCCCAATAAAAAGTAGTCCAGCCGTGCAGAAAACCAGTGTCCTCTCTTCCTGTCCAGTTGCTGAGGGGGACGATCTTTGCGAAATAGTCCCCGAGTCCCGCGAAGAACATGGTCAGTATGTACTGCGTCGGTCCCGCGAAGAAAACGAACAGGAGCAGAAGCAGGGCAAGCACGATGTTGAACTGACTCAGGCGCTTGATTCCCACGTTGAGCCCGGTTAGCACCGAGATGGTGGCCAGGAAAGTGGTCAGGGCTATGAATACGACATGCGCAAAGTCCGTTACAGGAATTCCGAACAGGTAGTTAAAGCCCGCCACAGCCTGCTTTGCTCCGAGACCGAGCGATGTCGCAAGACCGAACAGCGTGGCGAATATGGCCAGCGTATCTATTATGTGCCCGCTCCAGCCCCACACGCGCTCTCCCAGCAGGGGGTGAAACGCCGAGCGGACCGTAAGGGGCAGTCCCCTGTTGTAGGCGAAAAAAGCGAGAGCCAGACCCACGACTCCGTAGAATGACCACGCTGAAAATCCCCAGTGAAAGGTTGCCGCGGATATGGCGATGGCCTGGGTCGCCTTGGTGTCGGACGGATCGATTCCCAGTGGTGGGTTGAGCAGGTAATAAACAGGCTCAAGCACTCCGTAGAAGAGCAGGCCGATGGCGACTCCCGCCGTGAAGATCATGGAGAGCCAGGTGATCCTTGAATATTCCGGGCGGGCGTGAGTGCCGCCGAGTCGTATCTTTCCCATGGGAGACACGATGAGGAAAAGACAGAACAGAAAGCATATGCTGCCGGTGATCATGAAAAGCCAGTCGAACTGGGTGGTAATCCAGACACGGGCCGCTCCCAGAACTTCCGTTGCCTGCGCCTGGAAAATCAGCGCTACAATCGTGAAAGCGAGTACGGAAATGCTGGATGCCGCGAATACCGGGCCGTTTACATCAAGACCGAATACCCGCAGGTTGCCCTGTCCTGCCGGGTGCCCATGAGTGTTGTTCATCTGTGTCTCCTCCGGTTTTTATTCGTAAAGGGTGAAATAGTAGCCCACGTTAACGTTAAAGCGTTTTTGCCACTCGTTGTTTCCGCTGGCGCCGAAATCGTTTACCCCGTAGATGCTGCTGTAATCATCTCCCTCGCCGCCGACGAAATAATTGCCGTCGCTGAGGCCGAGCTCGGTGTAGATATAAAGGGAACCCCAGTACCACATAGTCCCGAAAGTCCAGAGGGAGCTGCTGTTGAGATCGCCTTTTTTGTTCATGATGGAACTCCACTCAACGTAGGGAGTGACGCCGTCAAGCCACGAGATATCCGCTGCATTAATACCGTTGTACCTGAGGGAAACCGCCGGTATCCACGCTTCGGACGCCACAGGCCAGGCAAAATCAAAGGCTCCCATTGGGATAAGGTCGCCCGTACCCCACGGAGTGTCGTCCGTAATGTCGTAGTTGTAATAGGAAATCTGCGAGTGAAGCGAGAAATCCCGAAGCGGGGTCACCGCGTGAGCGGAGACCGCCAGATGGCTGGCACCTGAGTCATCCACGCCCGTTCCCTCAAGCCCTCCGTACTGAAAGGACATGCCGATATCCCCTATGCTCCCGGTTGAGTAGATCAGGCGCAGGTTCACCTGATGTTTTTCCTCAAAACCGTTTTCGCCGTAGTCGGTGACGGTCCCATCCGAACTGGCCCCGCTACTCCACTTCACGGGGTCGTAACTGTACCGCGCACTGTCGCGGCTGGCTCCGTCCCAGTGTCCCTCGTCCTCAAGATAGTAGGCAAGGTCGACCGTGAGGTCGCCGAAGGCTCTCGTCCACCTCACCCCGAGATCCATGTCGTCTGAAAGCCCGACGTAGTAGTGCTGATCGAAGAACCAGCTGTTTGAAACTCCCCAGGCACCCGGTCCGAAAGGAACGCGGACGATGCCGGCCTTAAGGGTGCCGAGACCGTCTGACGTGTATCCGAGCCACGCAGTGTGCATCATGCTGTAATCGTCGTAATAGCGGTATTCGGCTCTTCCGATAACGCCGTTGTAGTCAAGGTCGACATTGAGGCGAAGGAGTTCAAAATCCGAGTCTCCGATGTTCTCGCCCCTGCGGCCGTCATAATCGCCGTAGGCGTGGTTGGCGCGCATCGCGCCGCCGATTCTTATCGGGCTTTTCTTCGGCTCTTCGGGCTGCTCCGCCACAGCAAGGGCTTCTGAGTCCGCAAGTTTCTGCCGGGTCAGTTCAAGTTCCCCTTCAAGGTATTCTATACGTTGTTTTAATGCCTCGTTTTCATCTGTTGCCTCACCGGCAAACGCCGCGGGGAGGGCGAACAGAAAAACTATCATTGCTAGAATCAAACTGCGCATGTGTCACCTCTCGTTTCTCGTGATAAATTCCAGACATCCTAATAGCCTGAAATTTAGGTATAGCACAAAGTTAACGAGAAAGTCTAAGGAAAAGATTTTCAAGAGAAAGTTCGACGTTTGCGTTATTCTCCGAAATCCTCGCCATGGTTTCCTCAAGAGCGGCGAACTTGCCCAGAAGTTCGGATACGTCCCTTTTTTCCGAATATTCGCTTAGCTGCTTGATGAGGTCGGTGTTCACTATCTCCTCTTTTTTTCCGGAAGTCTTGAGAATCACGGAATCCCGAAGCCATGTCGAGAGTATGTCAAAAACCGTTTTCAGTTCTTCTGTTCCCCCGCTTTTTATCTCTTTTTGCATCCTCTCCACGGAGCGAAAAAGGGTAAGCGGTTTTTTTGCATCGACGGCCATCAGGCAATCTAAGTATTCAGTCCTTTTCCGAAGGTAATCCTCATCGGTGGCAAGCGCCCTTGAGATGCTTCCTCCAGATATCTTTGAGACGAGCTCCGGGTCATTCTGCGCGACACCTTCCTTTTCCAGAAATCCTCTTACCTGCCCCGTCTCAAGGGGCTGGAAGACCACCGACTGGCATCTTGACCTTATAGTCGGCATGAGCAGGTCCGCAAGCGTCGTTATGAGAATTATGACGGAGCGGGGCGGCGGCTCTTCAAGGGTCTTTAAGAACGCGTTCTGGGCGTTGAAGTTCATTCTCTGCGCGCCGTCGATTATGAAGACCTTGTACGGGTTCTCATAGGGCGCCAGGTGAATCAGCCTCTCTATGTCCTGTCTTACGTGATCCACCTTTATCGTTTTCTCGCCCGGGTATCCGAATACTAAAACGTCGGGGTTAAGACCTTTTTCGGTTTTTGCGCACGAGGGGCATTCGCAGTTAAGGTCCTTCGTTTTGCCCTCGGCGCAGTTTATGAGTTTCGCGAAACCGATCGCGACCAGTTTTTTCCCCACACCCTCGGGTCCTGAGAAAAGGTATGCATGCGAGATCCGGTTTTTGCGGACTGAGTTGCGAAGAAACTCCTTCTGGGGTTCGTGTCCTATGATCTGCGGAAATCCCATGGTTTCTATCTTACCGGCAAGCGGCGTCTTCTTCTATGGACGGGAAATGGTTATTTCCCGCTTTTATCCTGTATGGATTCTTCGAGGAGCAGGGCTACGTGAACCGGAGCCGCTTCGGTGAAATGGGAGACCTGCTCGAGACATGATATGCCCGTTACGCAGACCCTTTCCGATTTTCCCGAGTTCCTTATTTTCGGGAAAAGACCACACTCTCCCATGGCTTTTGATATCTTGTAGTGCTCTTTTTCGTAACCGAAGCTTCCCGCCATGCCGCAGCACCCGGCGTCGCTTGACCTAGCGTCATATCCCAAATCGTTAAGAAGCGACAGGGTTTTTTCGAAATCGCCAATGGATCTTTCGTGGCAGTGTCCGTGAACGAGTATCCTCCCGTCTCTTTGCTTCCCGGGACCCGGGAAGTTACCACCTTGCGCGCAGACAAATTCGCAGAGCGAGTGTATGTTTGGAAGGAGCGCGTTAAGGGATTTGTTATCTGGAAGGAGATCGGCGTATTCATCCCGAAACGCGGAGAGACAGCTGGGTTCTGAAAAGACCACCGGGATATCCCTTCTGACGTAATCTGAGAGAACCTTTACGTTGTGAACAGCATTTTCCCTGGCTTTCTCCACCATGCCGGTACTCAGCATCGGTCGCCCGCAGCATTTTCTCTGTTTCTCCAAAATCACTTGGAACCCTAGGCTTTCAAGCACCCCGGTGACAGCTTTTCCTATCTCGGGGTAGAAAAACTCAGACCAAGTGTCGTGGAAATAAACCACCTGTTTTCCGTTCTGGGGATTTCTCTTCCTTTTGCGAAACCACCTGCTGAAAGTGTCTTCGGCAATCTGAGGGAGTGATCTTCTTCGGGAAATTCCTGCGAGCGAAAGCAACTCTCGGGAAAAAGAACTCTCAAGTGCCCGGTTTAAAAAGCGGGGAAGGGTGCTGCGCACGGAACTTATCTCGTGCACTCGGGCAAAAAGGCTGTCTCTTGCCGTAAACCCTGTTTTATTCTTGTAGAGGGCTAGGAACTCGGTTTTCATCTTGCCGACGTCAACCCCGGAAGGACATTCGGTACGGCACGCCTTGCATCCCACGCAAAGATCGAAAACGTTGTAGAATCCTTTCTCGTAGATCGTGTCTGCGTCCATATGGCCCAGCAGAAGTTCCCGGAGCAGGTTGGCGCGCGCTCTTGTGGTATCGCCTTCGTCAAGGGTCGCCCTGTAGGATGGGCACATTATCCCGTCGGCGGTCTTTCTGCAGACCCCCTGGCCGTTGCACATCGCGGCCGCCGCTGCGAGACCTCCCTCCCGGGACCAGTCGAGAAAAGTGTTAATGCTTTCCTCAGACTTTCTTGCCCTCAGATTTGAGGAAGAATCGGGCCCTCGGACGACTTTCCCCGGATTGAGCACTCCCCGCGGGTCAAATATCTCCTTTAGTTTTTTCATTACTGAGTAAAGATCCTCTCCGAAGAGTCTTTCGTTAAGATAGCTTCTCTGGAGACCGTCTCCGTGCTCTCCGCTCATTACCCCCGAGTAGCGAAGGACAAGCTCGAGGGTGCGCTCCGAAAGGGCTGTCATGTCGGATATTCCCTTCTGCTCCCGAAAGTCGAGAAGGGGCCTTATGTGCAGGCATCCGGCGCTTGCGTGGCCGTAGAAAGCGGCTTTGAGGCCGAACTCGTCAAGAAGCGAGGTCACGTCCCTCGTGTAGCGGGCCAGATTCTCCGCGGGAACCGAGACGTCTTCTATGCAAGGCACAGGTTTCTGGCTGCCCCTGTCGCTCATCAGGATTCCGAGCCCTGCCTTTCTTACGTCCCAGATTTTTTTCTGTTCCTCGCTCCCTAATACGGCAAAAGCGGAATCAAGGGACTTCACAAGGTTCTTCGCCCTCTCCCCGGTCTGTCTTTCGTCGTCTCCCTGGAATTCGACCACCAGAATAGACCCCGGGGTTCCGTCAATGAAGGAGAGGGAATGGGAAAATCCTTTTTTTCTTCTCGCAAGACCTATCAGGGTTCCGTCAATAAGTTCTATCGCCGAGGGGTTGTGGGAGAGGATTTCTAAGACTGAGTCCATTGCCTCCGGGATTTCACGAAACGGGATGACGCAAAGCGCGCTTGAGAGAGGTTTTTCAACGAGGTTAAGCTCAAAATCGGTTGAGACCGCGAGGGTGCCTTCCGAGGAGGCAAGAAGTTTCGCG
The DNA here is from genome assembly GCA_009837205.1 of Candidatus Dadabacteria bacterium. Lineage (NCBI taxonomy): Bacteria > Pseudomonadati > Thermodesulfobacteriota > Candidatus Dadabacteria > Candidatus Dadabacteria bacterium. The sequence continues at coordinate 9,115 of VXTZ01000001.1, forward strand.
GGATTGAACTCTTCGTCCAGAAAATAGTTAAGCGAGTACCCCGAAGCTCTTCTCCAGTGTTTTGGAAAGTCGATTTTTACAAGCTCCCCGCTTTCCTTTATAAGCGCGGCGAGTTTTTCGAAAAGGCTCTCTGCAATGCCGGGTCCTCCACCGCGTCTTTTGTAATTCTCCCCGGAAAGCTCGAGAGAAGATCCGTCTGCAAGCACGACATTTGAGGAAATCACGTGATCGCCCGCCATTCCGTAAAGTATGGAGTGAGCTCCCGTGGCGTTGTTCGCGACGGCTCCTCCTACGGTGGCAACGCTTGCGCTTGAGGGGTCCGGTCCGAACATGAGGCCCAGGGACGAGAGGTTTCTGTTAAGGTTGTCGATCGAGATTCCGGGCTCCACCCTGACTTTCCTCCCCCCGGCATCCACGTCGATCACCCTGTTCATGTACTTTGACAGGTCGAGGATTATCCCTTCCCCTACCGCCTGTCCCGCAAGGCTTGTCCCGGCCCCGCGCACCGTGACCGGTATGTTTCGGGCAGAGGCCTCGGAGATGGTGATCTCTATGTCTTGGGGGGTTCTCGGGATTACGACCGCTTCGGGGAGAATTCTGTAGTTGCTTGCGTCCGTGCTGTAGATGGTCCGGTCAACGAGGCTTTCTCTTACCTCGCCCCGAATCTGCCCGCGAAGCTTCCTGCTCAGTTCTTCGATTCTTGATTTCTCCATGGGAACCGGTGCCGGCCGGAGCGTTTCGGGACAGAAGATGGTGCGTGAGGAGAAAAGTCTTCAGGCCTCACCGTTTTCAAACGTTTTGAGTATCCCGTAGGTCGTGTCGCGTTCGGCCGGGATTCTGCCTATTTCTCTGGTGAGTTTTCTGAACTCCTCGGGCGGGAAGTACTGTCCGTAACTTGCGCCGGCGAAACGGGATATCTGCTCTTCCATGAGCGTTCCCCCGAAATCGTTTGCCCCGGCGGTGAGAGAGAACTGGGCGAACTCGGGTCCCTGCTTTACCCAGGAAACCTGTATGTTATTTATCCATCCCCGAAGCATCATACGGGAGACCGAATACATTTTCAGCTGGTCAAGATCGGTCGGGCCCTTTTTTACCTTTCCCTTGGAGTGAATAAATAGCCTCGTGTTCCAAGGAATGAAGCGAAGTGGCACGAATTCCGTGAACCCTCCAGTCTCTTTCTGTATGTCCCTCAGGATTCCGAGGTGTATGGCCCAATGATGTCGCTTGTCTAGGTGACCGTACATTATGGTCGAAGTGGTCCTCATTCCCTCCTTGTGGGCTTTTTTAACCACCCTTATCCATACCTCAGTCGGTATCTTCCTGGGAGCGATTACCTTTCTTACTTCTTCAACCAGAACCTCGGCCGCGGTGCCGGGGAAGGTGTTGTGACCAACATCCTTGAGTTTTCTTATGAAATTCTCTTCCTCTATGCCGAGAGTCTTTGCGCCGTAGTAGATCTCGTAGGGGGAGAAAGCGTGGGTGTGCATCTCGGGCACGGCTTTTTTTACCGTCTTTATAAGCTCGACGTAGAAATTGCCGTCTATCTCGGGATGCATGCCTCCCTGCATGCATACCTCCGTCGCGCCTATCTCCCAGGCCTCAACGGTTCTCTCCGCGACTTCGTCCATCGAGAGGAAGTAGGCTCTGTCGTCCCCCTCATCCGCCATGAAGTTGCAGAATCCGCAGTAAACGTCGCATATGTTAGTGAAGTTTATGTTTCTGTTAACGACGTAAGTAACCACGTCCCCGATGTCTTCCTTTCTTATCTGGTCGGCCGCGAGGGCGAGGGCGGATATCTCGTCTGTCTCCTCTATGTTGAAAAGATGGATTCCGTCTTCAACCGAGATCTCCTTTCCCGAAAGCGCGTCCTCGATTATGCGGCCCGTCGTGCCGTTTACACGCGATATCACCCCGTCTACGCCGAGGGGCCTTCTCTGCTCTATGGAGTCTATTATCTTTTCTATGTCTTCCATTTTTTCAGTTTACTGGAACGTATCCCCTCTCATCAACGCGTTCCCTTACCTTGCCGAGAACGTAGGGGTCTATCCACCGCTCGTCTATGTACTCGGGATAGACGGGAAGTCTCTCCCGAAGTTCGTAGCCCAGAGTGCTTACCTCCCTTTCCATTCTTTCGACCTGCGGCCACGGGGCCTCGGGATTCACATAGTCTATCGTAAGAGGCGACACGCCGCCAAGGTCGTTTATTCCGGCTGTCAGGTAGAAAGTAAAATTTCTGTTGTTAAGGTTGGGAGGTATCTGTATGTTCATCTCCCCTCCGAATATGAGCCTCGAGATGGCGACGGTCTTCAGCATTTCAAGAAAATCGGCGGGAGGGTACTCCTCCATCTTTATCCCTTCCTTGGGGTTGAAGTTCTGAATTATTATTTCCTGCAGGTGATCGTACCTGCCGGAGAGTTCAAGCAGGGCGTAAAGCGAGTCGATTCTCTCTTCGAACGTTTCCCCGATTCCCACCAGTATGCCGCTTGTCCATGGAATACTGAGTTCGCCCGCATGCTCCATTGTCTCCATCCTGAGCTTCGGGACCTTGTCGGCGCAGCCGTGGTGGGCGTTTCCCTTCTTAAGCAGTCTCTCGCTTATGTTCTCGAGCATGAGGCCCATGCTGGGGTTGCTTTTTCTGAACCCGGAGAGTTCCTCCGGGGTTGAGAGCCCGAGGTTCGTGTGGGGGAAGATTCCGTGCTCAAGTCCGGTCTTTCCCATGTCGATCAGGTACTCCGCCGTTGTTTCATAACCGATTTCCCCGAGCGCATCCCTGTATACTTGGTAAGCGAGTTCCGGCTTGTCGCCCGTGACGAAAAGAAGTTCCGTGCATCCCGCCTTCGCTCCTTTTTTCGCCATGTCAACGACCTCTTCAGGGGCCATGAACAGCGCTCCCTCTCCCGGTTCTATCTTAAACGTGCAGTATCCGCAGCGATCCCTGCAGAGCTGGGTAAGGGGTACGAAGACATTCTTGGAGTAAGTTACGGTTTTTCCCTTCGAGCGGTTCCTGATGGCCGATGCGGCCAGAAGAAGAAAAGGGACTTCCTTGGGAAAAAGCTCCGAAAGGTAGAGTGCGTCTTCGCGCGTGACGCTTTCTCCCTCGATTGTTTTTGATATTACTCTTTCAAGCTTTGATGAGGGACGAAGCTCCGAGAAGTCTCTCTCGCCGAATGTTTCAAGCAGCATGGCGCTTTCGCTCGCGCCAAATGTTTTTTCCCAAGTTTCAGCTAAAAAGGTCATATAAAGAAACCACCCGTTGCGCTTCCCGCGCGGAATCAATTTTCAATACTGCCGACCCCGCCTCTAAGTATCTTATACGGAGGTTGTTTTTGTCAAGGAATGTAGCGGAGATGTTAGTTAAAAAGCCGGACTTCCTGTGTTTAATCTTATTTGGTGGGAAGTGGTTCACAGAAGTTGGGACGGCAGCACTTTTGTCTGTCGGGGAGCATAGAGAAAAAAACACAGAATGCCAAGCTGCATTGTCTCGGTTTCAGAGAAGGACAAAAAAGCCGTCACGGTCTGACCCCCAGAGCCGAAAAAATCCGTGAATCCTGATTCTGCAGCAGCATGGAATATCTCCGCTGAACAGGAACCCTGCTACCTGGTTCTGTGAACACATATCTGCCGTCTTCTCCGAAAAGCACCCACAAGACTGAACATGATCAAAAACAGATTAAACGCCACGTTAAACGACCCGCTTCTCCCAGCTCCACCGGAAGCAATCGAACACCCTCCATCGCTTTCTTCCTCCGGAGGCTCGGGAATCTCAACGAAAACTCCAAGAAGTGACGGAAGAAATGACACATCGGTGCAAACAGACCTCTTGCCGTTAACGGTTTCTATCCCAGACCCCGAAAGAGGGTTCCACCCCTCTTCGTAACGGTAAAGCCTCGGCATCGATTCCTCATCATCCTCGAAATATGGAGCAGGCAGACACACCGTTACGGTCTCATCTTCCTCAAGCATGGAGTTTCCAATACCTGCTTCCGCAGCAAACCCTCCCAGACGAAGCCCTTCCGGCAGTTCTTCTTCCGAAGGAATTCTGAGATCGAAGGAAACAGTTTCAACCCGCTCAAGAAGAGATGAAGAAAGTATTATTGACGGCACCTCTTCAGGCTCTTCGTTCCCCGCGACGCTTAACTCAATTGTAATATATTCCCCTTCCTCGCTACCGATCACGATCAGGCTTGTACCCACGCAATCAGGGCTTATGGCCAATCCATCCTCTCCCCTGTCTTCCTGCAGACCTTCACAGCCAGACTCTGGCGGCGGTGGCGGCGGCGGTGGCGGCGGACAGTAGGAACTGGTAAAAGTGATACCAGCGAGCCAAGTCCTGAAATCTTCATTGTCCGGAACGCTCACACCTGTACACCTTACGTTGAGTGCCATCAGATCAGACAGATCCATCAGCCCTAAAGGCAACTCTCCGGTAAGAGCGCGGTTTCCTGAAAGAATTAAAGTTTCAAGAGACGGCAGGCCTGAAAACGCGCCATCAACAGGTTCCCTCAGATTGTTGCTCCGAAGATCAAGTCCCGCAACAAGGCCGTCGTCATTGACTGTTACCCCGTACCAGTCTCCCAACGGTTCGTCAGACAACCAGTTGTTATTGTTTCTCCACTGCGCCCCGTTGTTGGCGTTATAGATAATTCTTAGCGCTGCCCTGTCCTGATTGCGTAAGAGGCTTAGATCCTGGGTTTGGATCATAAGTTCCTGATTTGACCAGAGCGAAAGTTCCTCAAGGTTGGTCAGGTCACCCAGCTCCTCCGGTATCTCCCCGCTTAATTCGTTGTTGCCGAGGTCCAAGACAGTGAGATCAGGCCTCATGCCCAGTTCCGGCGGTATGCTCCCGCTTAACATGTTGTTGCTGAGACGCAAGAAAAGAAGAGCAGTCAGGTTGCCCAGTTCCGCCGGTATGCTTCCGGTTAGCTGGTTGTTCTGGAGATCCAAGGCACCAAGACCGGTCAGGTTGCCCAACTCTGGCGGTATCTTCCCGCTTAACATGTTTCCATCCAAATTCAGAGCATGGACTTTTCCTTGGTGATCAGCAGTAACCCCATACCAAGTGCTGAGAGCACCTGAAGAACCCCAGTTGGTTTTGTTTGTCCAGTTGGGACCGTCCGTTTCACAGTAAAACTTTTTAAGCACGTCTTCTTCAGTAGGAGAACTTGGAAGCGTATAGGGACAGGTTATCTGTGCCCATGCGTTTCCCGGGAAAAGAAAAAAATACAGCAAACAGTAAGGACTAGAACATGGATTCCGCCCGGGGCGGAAAGAAAATGTATTCCACTGAATCCGACCGGCGGCTTATGATAACAATCTGGGGGGGGGGTGATTGAAGTCTGCATTATTCACCTTATAGACACTCCTGAAAGTATCTCTCTATTCAAGTTAAGGAAGCACTTGCGTAGTTGAGTATGTCCATACAGGGCAAGGGTTTTGAGAAGGGCCAAAAAACTTTTTACCCCAGAATTTCCATAAAAACCCCTTAAAACCGCCTGATTCACCTCAAAACCTGAAAATTCCACCCCAAGCCCGAACCAGTTGCAGTGCAGCTGGGGGGGGGGCAAAACCACAAGTAACCTGCTGATATTACTTGATATTAATGTCGCCATGGGTTAGAATTTAAGTGCGCTCAAAAATCTATCTTCCCGGAGGAACAACCCCATGACGACGCAAACTAGCTTACCATTTTCCTGGGAACAAGTCGACAGTCTCTCCGACCTAAGACGCCTCGAACTCGTTCTCGACGCCCTGCCCGACACAGACATCATGCGCGCCCTCTCTGCGATGCGCAGAAACGGCCGTAACGAATACCCGGTGGCGGCAATGTGGAAGGCTCTTATCGCCGGCATAGTCTTTCAGCACGAATCAATCGAGTCGCTCATACGGGAACTTAACCGCAACTCCTCGCTGCTTGCTGTGTGCGGGTTCTGTCCCGTGCCCCTGCAAAGCCGCACCAGGTACGAAACTGGCGGAGCCGGGGTTATAGCCATAGATTCCCCTCCCCGCAGTCCCGCCCCCGGAAGCTTCAACTTCTCCCGGTTCCACACAAACGTAGTAAAGCTGGAAGAGCGGCGGGGACTTGTCTCGGGGATGATTGAAGAGATGAGGGGGGAGCTTATGAGGCTGCTGCCCGACTTCGGTGAGAACCTGGGTTATGACGGCAAGGCGTTAAGGAGCAACTCCACCGGGAACAGGAATCGCAAAACAGGCAAAACATCGGACCCCGAGGCGGACTGGGGGAAGCATGAATGCTCCGGGGTTGACTCAAGCGGCAAGACGTGGACGAAGATAAAGACCTGGTTTGGCTATGGGCTTCATATAATAGCGGACACAAAGTACGAGATACCGGTTTCCTTCTCTTTGACCAGGGCTTCTGTTTCGGAGATAAAGGAGCTTGACAGAATGACAGAGGTGTTGTTTACAAAAGACCCGGAGATAGAGCAAAGATGCAGATACTTAAGCGCTGACAGGGGTCTTGACGGCGGGGAGTTTAAGAAGAAGCTCTGGGAGGAACATCAAGTCCGTCCCATTATAGACAGCAGGGAGCTTTGGAGAGAGGAGAAGCGGGGACAGAGCTATGTTGAGGGGCAGAAGATAATGAGACCTCTTGGCAGAGCACACGACAACATCTTCTATACCGAGTGTGCCGAGGTATGGTGCCGGTGTCCTGTAAGCGGAGAGGAACGCAAGATGGCGTTCTGCGGCTTTGAATCCCCAAGGGAGACTTTGAAGTTCCGCTGTCCCGCGGCTGTGTACGGTCTTCGCTGCAAGGGCTGGGAGAAGTGTCACGGGGACGCGGGATGCAAGACAAACGGTTACGGCAGGGTGGTGAGGGTGCCTCTTGAATTTGACCGTCGCATATTTACTCCCACTCCTCGGGGCAGCGTGTCGTGGCGGCGCGCTTACAATCGGCGAAGCGCGCTTGAGCGCATAAACTCAAGGATAGAGGGCAGCTTCAGGTTCGAAAGACACTTTATCAGGGGTGTGGCGAAGATGAGTGCCCTGGCGGTGATGATGGCGCTCGCGGTCGGTCACATAAAGGCGGGGAGGCCGGAGTGCATGAGGTCTCTTGTGTCGGGGTGCTGGGCCGATACGGGGTAGCGTTTCCCTGCCTGTTCACAAAACAATTTAAACAGAAATCAACCCGAAGGGACTGCTGCGTGTGCAACTGGTCGAGACTGGTGATTCCGGGGGAAATCGGCGGCGCGTTCCGTCTGAATCGGGCAATGCGGCTTTGAGATTGCCGGAACATGGGCTGGCGCCGCTGTGGTTCCGGAAACCACAACCCCGAAAATCGTTACAGCGCAAACCCCACAATATAGGGCACTTCTAAAAATACTCTCATATTCCAGTACCCCCCCCCAGTACCTTTCTAAAAGCTTGAATCAAGCAAAAAAAGTTAAATCAAGTTTAATTAAATTCACGGGACGCTCGATCGTGAGTTGCCTCCTCCCCCCAGCGCCTAAGAGCGCCTTCATTGGGGACATGCACCCCGGTCGAGCGCCGTGATAAATGCCCAGTAGGAAGTTAGTGCCAAAGAGCACCTGTACTGGATCAGGCATCCATCACGGCTGACCCGATTAAAACACACAGGAGGTATTCTATCATGAACAATGATAAACCAATATTTTTTGCCGGTATCGACTGGGGCTTCTCCTCTCATCAGGTATGCCTCACAGATCACAACGGCTCCGTTTTGGGAGAACAAGCTTTCAAACACGGAGGCGGAGGCCTCTCGGAGATGGCCCGCTGGTTGACCAAACTCTCAGATTCCGACCCACAGAATATTGCAGTCGCTATTGGGGTTACAAGGGGACCTGTCGTTGAAAGCCTGCTTGAGCAAAACTTCGAGGTGCACTCTGTAAACCCCAAGCAGCTTGACCGCTTCAGGGATCGCTTCTCTCCCTCCGGAGCCAAAGACGACCGTAGAGATGCCCGAGTGCTTGCCTCGGCATTGCGTACAGACCGCCGCCACTTCCGCCGTCTTGAGCCTCAGAACCCCGATATAGCCGTACTTCGGGAACTGACACGCACGAGAGAGGAACTTATGTCTGAACGCAACCGCATGACAAACCGTCTGCGTCAGCTGCTTTGGAGCTACTACCCTCAGTTCAATGACCTTATAGACACTCTTCGCCTCTGGCTCCTTGAACTGTGGGAACTTGTTCCTACGCCCACCGCGGCAAAGAAAACCAGACCACCCACGGTTCAAAAGCTTCTGAAGCGTCACAGGGTAAGGCGCATTGACGCAAAGGGAGTTCTGGACATCCTGCGCCAGGGGGGAATAAGCATTCAGCAGCCAATAGAAAAAAGTCGCGTCACTCGTATAAAAGCCACCGTCCAACGCATGAAGATCATAGACAGACAGATCAAGCAGACAGAAACTCTTATCGATGAAACCATTGACGCTTTAGCCGCGAGGGAAAGCACAGAGAATGGAGTAGTGGGAGATATTGAGATACTGCGCTCCCATCAACCGACCTGGCGGTACTTGAGCTTGAAAAGGAAGTCGATGCCATTCCCATGAAAATTGCCGACCAAAGGCCCGGGAGAAACGAAGTTCTGATGGCAATAGGTCAGGAACGTGAAAAATCAAGAGGCCTCGGTGCGTGGAGAGTTACCGCGGGGCCCGCGCTTGAACTGGAAAGCCCATACACAGTTATTCCGGGAAGTGTTTCGGCAAGTCGTCCGGGAATAATATATCACGCACTGCCGACCGGCGGGGGGATGAGCGGAGGCCCCGTATTTAACAAAGATGGAGAAGTAGTCTCTATAGTGTCGGCAGGTCGGCCTGTCGATAACGTCAAGTCTCTCTTCGGAGTCAATGTTTTCCGAACCTCGGCCGCGGGAAAGCTTCGCCTGTGGCTCTACGGATTTGATCAGAGAGGAACAACGCATGTCTCTTTCGGACCAAATCCCTCGGAACTAAGAGGGCTTTACGAAAAGATCGGGGGAGAACCGGGGAATGTCGGCGAATACAGAGACGACAACAACTGGGCCAGAACCGGCCACCAGTTAGGAGATTCCTACAGCCCGTTTCCTGTTGATCGGTTCGAACATATGAACGAGGTATACAAGGAGGCGCGCAAAGGCGCCGTAACTATCCATGCCACAGGGCGAGGTGGTTCTGGATTCATATACGATGACAGCACGGTCATAACGGCAGGACACGTAGCGCATACAGCTAACGAGAAGGGTCTGGAAGTCGATATTCGAACGATAAACGATAAAACGTACAAAGGAAGAGTTGTGAAAATACAAAGTGAACCGGGAATTTGCGATATCGCCATTATAAAAACAACAGAGACCTTGGATTTGAGCGGAGACAGGGGGATTGAAAATGCCGCCAAGAAACTCGAAATAGGCGATTCTTCTTCTCTCAGGTGCGGAGACCCTCTTGTCCAGATCGGTTCTGGACATCTCTATAACAACGCAGGCCTGTTGCAGGGAGTTGGCGCAGTCTACCAGAGAACAAGAGATTACGTATCAGAATTTTTCTCCCCGTCCGTAAGCGGCGGTATGAGCGGCGGTCCTGTCGTGAACGAAAAAGGCGAAGTAATCACATTGGGTTCTTCAGTTTTCGGCGCGGCAGCATCACGATGGGAAAAGCCGGGACCGCTGTTCATCCACACCCGTCTTCCGGTTTACATGCGGCAGGACGCATCCGACGGGCCTAATTCCGAAACGATGAAAAAGTTTATTGAAGATCCCGCCTTTTATTGTCCATCACGCTGAAAGAACAACACGTACATAAATAAAGAGTCGCGAGGGGGTAAAGATATGCTGGGAGCCAGGTCTATCCAGCATTTAAAGAGGTCGCTTCAAAAAGGAAGGTTGCGAAAAAGAAGACCGTGCGGCGGCTCTTATCTCCGACCTGTGCACGCTGGATGGCGCCGTGGATGCATTCTCAAACCGTCTGGATTCGCTGCGGTCAAGGCAC
>VXTZ01000002.1 GCA_009837205.1 Candidatus Dadabacteria bacterium
TCTGAAAGCCCCTTTGCTCTTGCGGTCCTTGTGCAGTCCTCCGGAGCACTTCAAGAAGGCTCTCCTTCTGGTAGCGGGAAAACGACGCGAGGGAGGCGCAGGTAGGATTCTCTCGAAAAAGGGAAATCTTCATACCCTCTCGAGTGCACGCCGTATATGGAGAAGATATGAAGAGTCCAGCACGATTAACCGGAATCAATCAGTTCGAGTCAAACTCTCCGTCCCGAATTTCGAGATGACTTCCAATGTCTCGCGTACGTCGTTCCAGGTCGTCGAGTGGTTGATGACGCACATCCTGAGCGCAAACGTCCCGTGAAGAAGCGTCGATGATATGAACGCGCGGTCTTCCCAGAAAACACGGGCGAGCACGGTCCTGTTGATTTCTTCCAGCACGTCTTCGCCAAGGTCGGTGTTTGCGGGGTTGACGCGGAAGCATGCGATCCCCAATGTCGCAGGAGTTAACATCTCCAGGATGGGACTGTTCTCGACGTACTCCCCTATCCGGTGCGCCAGCGCCATCCCATTCGATACGGCTCGCCGGAACGCGGCCATTCCGAAAGCCTGAACCGACATCCAGATCTTAAGCGCCCGGACGGAGCGGCTGAGTTGCAGGCCCCTGTCCGAAAAATTCGGATGGTTAGCACCCCAAATCGTGTCCTGGAGAATATCGTGCTTGGTGGCAAACACCCGCTCGAGCGTACGTACATCCTTTACCATCAGGCCCCCTATCTCATAAGGCTGAAAGAACCACTTGTGTGCGTCCAGCACAACTGAATCGGCGCGTTCGATTCCACTCAAGATATTCTTGCCTTCCTCGGTCACGATAGCAAAGCCTCCATGCACAGCGTCGACGTGAAGCCATATACCCTGGGCCTCGCAATAGTCCGCCATCGCTTCCAGCGGGTCGACAGCTCCGCTGCTGGACGTTCCAGCATTCGCACACACCGCAATGGGACTGAGTCCGGCGGCTCGATCCTCGGCCATGGTCTCGACAAGCGCATCCATGTCCATACGGAAATGCTCATCGGCTGGAACCATACGAATGCATTCTGGACGAACACCTATAACCCTGGCCGCTTTGACGAGCGCACTGTGGCTCTGGTCGCTCATGTACAAGCTGGCACGCTCCGGGTGGTTTGCGGCCTCCCGCGCCGCGACAAGGGCATCAAGGTTCGCCGCCGAGCCTCCGCTCGTCAGCAGTCCGCCCGCACTCTCCGGATAGCCAATCCAGCGCCGAAACCAGTCGATCACGACAAGCTCCAGCTGACTCGGACCGCTCGAAGTCAGCCAGGAGCACTGGTTGACATTAAATCCGGCAATCATAAAATCGGCCAGCACTCCGGGCCAAGTGGGCTGCGAGGGGATAAATCCAAAACAACGCGGGTGGTCCAAGCGCAGTGCGATCGGAAGGATCTCGTTTGCGGCCTCCTCGATCACTTGCGAGGCTGAACGGCTCTCCTCGGGTGGAGGCTTGAGCAGCCGATCCTCAAGTTCTCGTCGGAACTCTCCATCCCATGCACCTTCTTCGGGCAAGTTCTCAATGCGTTGCACTACCAATTCTGCCGTTTGGCGTGCAAGTTCCAGCATCTGTTCCGGTGACATACTGAGATCGCTTTTGACCCCACCATCACCGTCTTTTGCTTTGCTCATCGCATGTCCTCACGGGCATAAAGGTGAAGTGCGCCGGATAAGAAAACAAACAATGCGGGTGCAAGTATAAAAAGTGCCTGTCCGCTTCTGCTTTCTACAGTGGAACACATTTCTGCTGAAATTTTTATTAATTTTCTCCCTTTTTTAACTCGGTTAAACAATAAGGAGCAATCCAAACCTGTTTAACGCAGAGGAAATATTGTCGGGAGTAACGGTAATCATACAATCTTTGGAAAAAGTCGAAACCCCTTTACATTCGGTCTGAACATTACCAACAAGCAGGAATGTGGTAGTATCAGATATTGTGATCGATATCTCGGCACTTATTGCAGCGATTAAAGGAGAAACTGAATGAACTCAACAACAAAACCATTCCACCTTATCATCAACGGCAAGAAGGTCCCTACCGGGCGATGCTTTGAAGTGCTGAATCCCGCTAACGAAGAAGTGGCCGGGCTTGCGTCGCTGGCAAGAAAGAAAGATCTGGATGATGCCGTGCGAGCCGCCCAGACGGCGTTTGAAAAATGGCGCGAAGTGCCCGAATCGCAAAGACAGGCAGCATGTCTGGAAATTGCCTCCAAAATCGAGGAAAACACAGAGGAACTCGCCCGCATTCTGACCGCTGAGCAGGGCAAGCCCCTAAATGGCCTAGGCTCACGCTGGGAAATCGGCGCCGCGGTAGCATGGACTCGCTACACGGCCAGCCTTTCCCTGCCGGTTAAGGTCATTCAGGACAACGATGAGGGAAGGGTCGAGCTTCACCGCAAGCCGATCGGTGTCGTGGGCTCGATTACTCCCTGGAACTTTCCGGTTCTGATCGCAATCTGGCATATCGTTCCTGCTGTTCTCTCGGGCAACACGGTAGTGTCCAAGCCCTCCCCCTTTACGCCCCTGTCAACGCTGCGCCTTGTTGAACTCATGAACGAGGTGCTGCCAGAAGGCGTGGTCAACTGCATTGCCGGTAAAGACAGGCTGGGCGCCGCAATGACGGCGCATGAAGGGATCGGCAAGATTGTTTTCACCGGTTCCTGCGCAACCGGCCAGAAGATCATGGCGAACTCTGCGGAAACCATGAAGCGGCTTACTCTTGAACTAGGGGGAAACGACGCTGGAATCGTTCTTCCGGACGTCGATCCCAAGCAGATCGCCGAAGGGCTTTTCTGGGGCGCGTTCATCAATAGCGGCCAGACCTGCGCGGCGTTAAAACGGCTCTACGTTCATGATGATGTGTACGATGAGGTCTGCGGTGAACTGGTTGAACTCGCCCGAAAGATGAAGGTTGGCGAGGGTACGAACGAGGATGTCGTTCTGGGTCCGGTCCAGAACCGAAAGCAGTACGATATTGTGGCCAGATTGGTGCGAAGCGCGGAGTCCAAGGGACGCGTTCTCCTGGGCGGAGACCCCGGAGAGATACGGGAAGAAATGGGCGGGAAGGGATATTTTTATCCCCTCACGATCATAGCCGACCTGGAAAACGGAGACCCCTTGGTTGATCAGGAACAGTTCGGTCCCGTTCTGCCGATCATCCGCTATCACCATATTGAGGAAGCGATCGAGAAGGCAAACGACAATCCGAACGGTCTCGGGGGTTCGGTCTGGAGCCAGGACATAGAAAAGGCAAGAGAGATCGCGAACCGGATGGAATGCGGTTCGGTCTGGATAAACAAGCACGGAATGATCCAGCCCAACGCCCCGTTCGGCGGGGTAAAACGCTCGGGCTTCGGTGTTGAATTCGCAGAGGAAGGTCTGGTGGAATACACGGATATTCAGGTTGTCTTTTCCTGAGCCGCCCCGGCGTCAGCTTCCCTCAATCCTAGTATTTGCGTAAACCCTCCGGAACAAACCACTCCAAGGCCGGAAACTCTTTAGTCAATTAACAAGACTCGGGATAGCACTCTGAGTTCTTTGCAGATTCAGATCCGCAAATGCCAGCATTATCTCTCTATCAACCCCAGAACATCAAAGATTTTAATAGCACTTGACAACTGAATGTCTTGCTTTTGCTGCTCAAAACGCGAGACCGTCGGTTGACTCACCTCCGCTATAGTGGCTAAGCGACGTTGAGAGATTTTTCGTTCCTTGCGCCGCTTTATGGCCTCTTTGACAAGTAAGTTCCAATTGAGTCGAATGTTCCGTTCCATCTTTTCTCCATTTGCTGATGCAGTTTGTCTTTGATGTCCTGGCCGACATTCTTCGAGCCATCAACAGCGCCGTGGGCTTTGTTGAGACGGCTGGCGAGGTCAGAAACCGCCAGCATAACTGCTTTGTCGGGCAGGCCGAACAGTTTGCCCAGCCGGACTATGTTCTTCGGACCGATGCTGCCGATTTTCATGTTCTCAACTCTTTCAATCCCTAGTGCCAATGTCTGGTATTCCGGGTAGCAGGCGGCTGCAACAAGATCATAGCAGGGCGCAAGGCGCAACAACCCACTTTCTGTGTGCTCCATGGCGAAGTTTTTAAGATGCGCGTCCGTATTTCCCGTGAGAATACAGGCCATTACCCGGCGAAACAGGGTATCGCACTCTGCCCGCAGGCATATGTCGCCGTTTTGGATGATAAAATCGGCCATGTGCTCGTAGCAGGCCTCATATTTATCCTCCGAGCGGTTGCCGAGCAACTGGTTAAATTCCTCGAAGTGAATTTGCTTGCCGTCTTCAGTCCTGTCAAACCGTTTGACGAGCAGAGATCTCTCAGCAACACCCTGAAGCGGTGCCAGGGTCATCTCCGCAACGGTATCTTCCTTGAGGAGCGCCGCGCACGCCTGCGTAGTTACATACTCAAGTCCGAGAATATCGGGCAGTGTGGGGGACGGGAGCTTAGCTATATATGTTGCCCGCTCTCCCCGTTTTACAGGGCGAAACACGCGGCCTTCCTTTATTGCGCCCAGTTTTGGCTGGACCCCGGAAAGAGACGCCCTTGCTGAAAGCACCGCAATGTTTTCCGGGTCGCCGTGATCGATTTTAATCTCCCCGGCAGGGTCTGGGTCAATGACGCTTACGGCACCAGCAAGGTCGGTGCCGAAGGCAAGTAGCAACGAAAAACGGTCGTCCCTTCGCAGGCCGAGGGCACGTGCCTGCGCATTCTTAAGCCAACCCTCCGCACATAGATTGTCAAAGAAAGGGTGCAATCCATATTCGCTTAAATGAGGCTCGGCCCGAAGCGGCAACGTGTAGGAAATAGCAGGCAAAGAGCTTTGCAGATAGCTTTCGTCGTAGGTAAATACGCATCTGCCTCCGGCTTCCTGCGACAGAATGCCAGCGAAAATATTCTTGTAATATATTCTACCCCAGAGATTAGTTGCCATTGATTCCGTCCGCTTGGTTGTTTTGTTAACAGCATTAAATATTATAAAAAATATTTTGTCAAATATAGATATTATAATATAACAATTTAATAAAATTGATCAAATAGTTCACAGAAAACATAAAATCTCCATTAGCTTCAATCGCACTCTTCCTAGCGCAATTGCATCACCACTTCATCTTTATTCATCCGTTTGACGACGGTAACGTAGAGTGCGCCTGCTGCTAAATTAGATCTTGATGCGTTTCGGATACCCGCCTTTCGTGATTGAAAACAGGGACAAGAAAACCTGTTTTGCCGACCTGCAGAAGACTGATTTGGGGGACATGGACGATCTTGCCGCTTATCTCGGCAAAACCTTTAGTTCTAATACTTGCGCAAGCTCTCTGGAACAAACCACTCCCTGGTATCAAACCCAAGTGGATATAGCCTTACGTTATGGAACCTTCTGTGCACGACCACGGTGGATTTTCTCGCGAACAGAAACGTGTACGGCTGTTCCTCGTGAAGAATCCTTGAGAACTCCTCATATTTTTTAATCCGCTTCGGTCTTGAGAACTCCTCTCTCGCCTCTTCAATCAGAACATCCGCGCGGGGGTTTTTGAATCCCACGAAATTCGAGCCCTCTTCTGCCTGGGAAGAATGCCAGAGCTGATAGGGGTCGCTTTCCACCCCGAGGCTCCACCCCAGGGTCACGGCATCGAATTTTCGCTCGGTTATGCTCTGGATGAAAACCGCCCACTCTATCTTTCTTATGCTCATCTCTATGCCGGAGCGGGAGAGCTCCTCCTTCAGTATGGTCGCTATCTTCTCACCGGTTTCAGAACCCGTGGGCAGCAGAAACTCGAAACGGAAAGAAACGCCGTCCTTGTCCCTTATTCCGTCACCGTCGCTGTCGCCCCACCCCGCCTCGTCAAGAAGCGCCTTGGCCCTCTTCGGATCATAGGCGTACGGTTTTACGTCCTTCGGGTATTCGGGGCTGTTCACATAAAAAGTCGTGGTCACTATCTCTCCCAGTCCCAGGAGAATTTCTCTCAGGATGGTTTCCCTGTCGACAAAATGGGTCATCGCCCTCCTTACCCTTTTATCGCTGAAAAAGGGCTTCCTCGAATTCCATCCTATGTAGTTGTACCCCGGGGTAGTGTAAGAAGCCCTGTAGAACTTTTTCCGAAACGGTTTCCCGCAGCTCTGCTTTGACCACTGAAGCGGAAGAAGACCCCCATAGTCAAGCTCCTGCTTTTTTAGGAGCTGAAGCTTCACCGTGGGGTCAAGCACGACCTTGTAGACCACTTCACTGAGCCAAGCGGGCTCGCCCCAGTAATCAGGGTTTCTCCTGACCCTGATCTCCCTTCCGGTCTCCCAGTGCTCAAACACGTAGGGTCCGGTTCCGACGGGTCTCCTGCCTGCGGGGTTCGTGTTGAAATCCCCTTTCGCGAACACGTGCTTCGGCACTATGGGAAGCCCGCCGCAGAACTCAAAAGCGCGGAAGTAGGGTTTTCCGTACTCGCATCTTACGGTATGGGAGTCAATCTTGGTGTAGGACTTTACGTCCTGGTAGTAGCTTTGGAGGTGGGCGGCGGCGACTTTGGGGTTTCTTATGGATTCATAGGAAAAAACCACGTCATCGGCGGTAAACGGAGTGCCGTCATGCCATTTCACGTCTTTTCTGAGATGAAAAGTATAGGAAAGCCCGTCCTCAGAAACTTTCCAGGAACTTGCAAGAAGAGGCTCGAACTCAAGGGTTTCGTTGTTTCTTCTTATAAGAGTCTCGTAGATTCCGCCGTTAACGATGCCTTCGTAAACATCAGTCGCTATAACGGGGTTGAGGGTCGCGGGCTCCTCGCCAAGTTCCCTTATGAGCGAACCCCCGGCGGAAAAAGCCTTCGGGTCAGCGTTGCCGACAAGTGAGGCGTTGTCGTTTTTATTCTGACAGTCCGCGCTCCGGGAGCATCCGGCAGAGAAAAACCCCGCGGACGCAACCAGCAACGCGAACACAAAGAGACGCAGAAATTTGCTCATGAAGTTTTTACAAAGAGTTTCGGTCCGGCAAAAAGCTTATGAATTCGTTTTTTCGTCTTTTGTCGCAAAGGCCTTCAAGATGTCAAGCGGAACAGGGAGAATGATCGTGGAAGCCTTCTCGGAAGATATGTCGTTTATTGTCTGAAGGAACCTGAGCTGAAGAGAAACGGGGTTTGCCGACAGTATCTCTGAGGCTTCCGCAATTTTGGCGGAGGCCTGAAACTCTCCTTCGGCGCTTATTACCTTCGCCCTTCTCTCCCTCTCGGCTTCCGCCTGCTTGGCCATCGCTCTTTGCATTTCCTGCGGGAGGTCAACGTACTTAACCTCGACCATGGTAACCTTGATCCCCCAAGCGTCGGTCTGCTTGTCAAGAATCTCCTGAAGCTTGACGTTAAGCTTATCCCTCTCCGAGAGAAGCTCATCCAGCTCCACCTGCCCGAGCGTGCTCCTCAAGGTTGTCTGGGCAAGCTGGGAAGTGGCGTAGAGATAGTTTTCAACCTGCAAGATGGCCCTGTTCGGCTCAACCACCCTGAAGTAGACAACCGCGTTTACCTTTACCGAAACGTTATCCCTGGTGATCACGTCCTGAGGAGGCACATCCATGGTCACGAGCCGCAGACTGACTCTCACCATTTTCTCAAGAAACGGGATGACAACTATGAACCCGGGACCCCTGACTCCGACTATTCTTCCGAGACGGAATATCACTCCCCTCTCGTATTCATAGAGGATCTTAAGTCCCGATATAATGATTAGAAAAACAATTACGACAATTACAATCGCGGTTATCGACATTGTGCGTCACTGTTTGCCGTCATAGTCTGAAACCCTGACGACGAGATCTCCTGTGCTCTCTATTACTTTTATTTTTTCCCCGGGTGAAAACTCGCGCTCGCCCGTCGCTTCCCAGTACTCTCCCCCGATGAAAACCTTTCCGCTTTTGTGGGACCAGGAAACAAC
>VXTZ01000003.1 GCA_009837205.1 Candidatus Dadabacteria bacterium
AACCAAGGAAGAAGAATCACAGAGAAAATTAATGGCCTGCTTTTTGGATAATAACGATTGCTTATGCAAAAACAATGATGACCCGCAGTGGAAAAAGTTGACGGATCTTTTGAAGATTGAGGATAGAGAAGGAATTTTAATACTGGTCGACTCTGAAACTAGGGCCGATTCCGAAATAAAAGTGAGAACCCGCTCATTGTTCGGAATAATGCACTATTTGTCGCAGAACGTAAAAGTGCCACCTAGGGACAGGGAAATAGTCAAAATCTCAAAGATCAACGACGGCGAAAGTTGCGATAAAGAGGGCGAAAAGCGAGATGGCTGGGACTGCAGCCCCGCTGGACAGCGATTCGAAGTAATATCAAGCGATACGCAGCCTCAGATGATTTGTTCAGGTCCCCGGACTGATGGAGATTGTGCTTCGGTCGTTGCTAGACATAACGGTCAGTGGTTTTACATCGCCGCCAGGGATCATAGCAGCAAAGCGACTTTCGCGCTGTTGACAAAGTTGTTTGAAATACAAGTCTCTGGCAGAGAAACGAATCAAGGAATTTTTCTAGTTCAGTAAGTTTGCCTGTGTCAGCGGAAAGACGTGGTAGGTAGGGGTAAAACGGAGGCAGGGCGGCGACGCGTTACTCAATGTCGTCCGGTACCTTTTCAAGATTCGTTTTTATTATCCGAAGGAAGTTTTCCCCCATTATTTTTTCCACAACCGCCCTCGGATATCCCTTGCCGAGGAGATATTCGGGGAGTGCCGGGAGTTCGGATATATGTCTCATTTCCTCAGGGAAATCATTTATCGGCGCTCCGTCCATGTCGGTTCCCACTCCCACGTGATCCTCGCCGCAGACGCCTATAATGTGGTCTATGTGGGCGTATATGTCTTCGAGGGTGGCGCAGCCTTCTCCTTTCCTTAGGAATTTCCCGTAGAAAACAACCCCGATTACCCCGCCCCTCTCGGAGATGGCGCGAAGCTGCTCGTCACGCAGGTTTCTTGGATGATCGACAAGCGCTCTTGAATTAGAGTGGGTCGCAACGGGTATGAGATCGGTTAGTTCCACGCTTTCCCAGAAACAGCGTTCGTTAAGGTGGGAGAGATCAAGCGTGATGCCCAGGGCGTTCATCTGCCGCAGAAGCTCCTTTCCCTGCTCGGAGAGTCCTTCGCTGCTTTCGGGCCCGGAAGCGTAGATGTTTCTGTTGTTCCAGGAAAGACCGAGAGCCCGGACGCCCCTTTTTTGGTATTCGAGAAGATGCTCCGGGTTCAATACTGGGTCAGCTCCTTCCATTAGAGTGAAAAACCCGATTTTTCTGCCTTCCCGCAGTTTGTCTATGTCTCCTTTGTTTCTTATCTGAAAAACGCTTTCTGAGTATTCACTGTATATCTTGTCGTAGAGGTCAAGCTGGGCCATGGCTTCTGTAACGGAACCCGCGGGTTTGTGCTTCGGGTGTATGAAAACGGTGTTGAAAACAACCCTAGTCCCGCTCTGTCTGAGTCCAGGCAGGGTTATCATGCAGGGAATCTCGGGATTCTCGAAATCCCTTTTGTAGTGGCGCATGTGAAAGGCTATGTCCTGGTGAGCGTCAATGGTGAAAAAATTAGCCGGGACGGACACTCCCCATCCTCCTCCTCCCGGAGTCTCGATTCTTACAGCTTCTCCGGCCTTTACCGAAACGGAGCATTTTGCGGGCAGCCTTTTCTCTTCCCCACCCGACACAAGCGTGTTCCGCCCGCTTTTCCCGTCTTCTCCGCCTCGGGCCCCCCAGGGCCGCTTCTCCCTTCTCTCGGTTATGAGGGAGACATGAGAGTCCTCGAGGAACCTGTACTGTCTTATGATTCCGGCCCCGCCCGGGAACCTGCCGGCGCCTCCTGACCCCTTTCTCACGGAATATGATTCCACCATTACGGGAAGCTCTCTCTCGATTGCCTCAACGGGGGTGTTAAGCGTGTTTGTCATGTGCGTGTGCACTGCGTTCGCCCCGTCTGCGCCCGACCGTCCTCCCATTCCGCCGGCTATGGTTTCGTAGTATGCGTAGGAGGCATTGGAGGGCGTGTCCTGCGGCGAGCCGAACGCGAGGTTGCTCATTGTTCCCGCGCTTGCCGCCTGTATTGTTTCGGGTATTGCCTCCGCCAGCGCTCCGAACACCACGTCCACTATTCTCTGGGACGTCTCTACGTTTCCGCCGACGACCGCGCTCGGGTACCTGGCGTTAAGAATCGAGTCCTCATCGACTCTGATCTCAATAGGCCTCAGGGTTCCCGAGTTAAGAGGCGTGTCTTCGCCCGAGAGACACTGAAAACAGTACAAAACCGCGGAGGTGGTTACGCTCAGGGGGGCGTTGAGGCATCCTTTTACCTTCTTCGAACTTCCTCTTAAGTCCACCACCGCCGCGTCCCCGCTTATTTCTATCTTTACCTGTATCGGTATATTGCTCGTTCCCGCCCCGTCGTCTTCAAGGTAGTCGGTAAAGACGTAATCGCCGTCCGGTATTTTCTCTATGGCGTTTCTAACGAGCCTCTCCCCGTAGTCAAGAAGCCCGGAAGCGGCCTGGTTTATTTTCGAAAGAGAATATTTTTCGAGAAGCTCCCGCATCCTTTTCTCCCCGGTATCAAGCGAGGCTATCTGCGCCCGAAGATCCCCTTCTCTTTCCTCATGATCCCTGGTCGAGAGGATTATCTCCTGGAGCAGGGTTTCTTTCAGTATTCCTTCTTCCCGTATCCTCGTCGGGGGTATGATGATTCCCTCTTCGTGGATTGTCGTTGAAAGCGGCATGGACCCCGGGGTATCGCCCCCTATGTCAGCGTGGTGGGCCCGCGAGGCAAGCAGAAACTCGGGCTTCCCATGAACGAACACGGGTGCTACGCACGTTACGTCGGGAAGATGCGTTCCGCCGCGGAAAGGGTCGTTAAGTATGAAGACATCTCCCGGGGAGAGGTTCTCCGTCGCTACCGACCTTGCGGCAAACGACATTGATCCCAGGTGTATGGGGATATGGGCCGCCTGGGCGATCATTTCTCCGTCTGAGTTGAATATGGCGCAGGAAAGATCCCTTCTTTCCTTTATGTTGGGAGAGAATCCCGCCCTTACGAGAACAGAACCCATCTCCTCGGCAATTGTTCCGAGAAGGTTGTTGAAGATCTCGAGCTCGAAAAGTCTTAGTTCCATACGGGCAAGATAATAACCAATTTAAGGATTACCCGTGTGAGAAGCAGGATTCGGAGTGGCAGTTGAGTCTCGCGGCTTTACGAGATTACGCTTTTTAGCGCTTCTCCCATCTCGGCCGGGCTTTTGCAGGTGGTGACTCCGGCGCGCTCGAGGGCACGGAACTTGTCCTCGGCGCTTCCCGAACTCCCTGAGATAATGGCTCCCGCGTGGCCCATTCTTTTCCCTTTGGGCGCCGTGGCTCCCGCGATGAACGCGGCTATGGGCTTCGTGAAGTTCTGGCTTATGTATTCGGCCGCCTCTTCTTCATCAGACCCACCGATTTCCCCTATCATTACCACCGCGTCTGTGTCCGGATCGTTCTCATAGAGCGAAAGCGCGTCGATAAACGTAGTTCCGATCACCGGGTCGCCGCCTATGCCGATGCATGTCGATTGTCCTATGTCGA
Source organism: Candidatus Dadabacteria bacterium (assembly GCA_009837205.1). NCBI lineage: Bacteria > Pseudomonadati > Thermodesulfobacteriota > Candidatus Dadabacteria > Candidatus Dadabacteria bacterium. The sequence continues at coordinate 3,610 of VXTZ01000003.1, forward strand.
GGTTGGTAAGCTGCCATACGGCCTCGTAGGTAAGTGTTCCGCTTCTTGAGATTATTCCCACTCTTCCGGGTTTGTGGATGTACCCAGGCATTATTCCCACCTTGGCCTCCCCGGGGGTTATCACGCCCGGGCAGTTGGGTCCAACGAGCCTAGAGTCAGAACCCCTCATGTACTCCTTTACCCTTACAACGTCCAGGGTGGGTATTCCCTCGGTTATGCAGATTACAAGCTCCACGCCTGAATCGAGGGCCTCGAGCATCGAGTCCATCGCAAACGCTGCAGGAACGAACACAAGGGACACGTCCGCTCCGGTTTCCCGCACCGCTTCAGACATGGTGTCGAAAACCGGGAATCCCTCGACGCTGCTTCCGCCTTTTCCCGGAGTGACGCCGCCAACGACGTTGGTTCCGTACTCGCGGCACTGGGTCGCGTGGAAAAGCCCGGCGCTTCCCGTTATTCCCTGCACGAGGACTTTTGAGTCTTTATTTACAAGAATGCTTATTTTCCCGGTTCTCTCTGTTGGGTTTCATTGTTTTTCAAATGAGGGGGGAACTATAACATGCCCGATCCGTTTTTTCAAAGTTCCCTGCTCCGGGTCTGCAAAGATGACGAAGGATATCCTGCAGTCCTGAAACGTCTTTTTTAAAAGGGTGCTCAGCGACAGTCCTCAGAACATTGTTGCCTAGTTCGGGGGAGGGCCTTATAAGCGGTTTTCTGTGAAGGACGCACTGCTTCTTCTAGGGCTTACCGTTTCGTATCATACTAAAACTACTTATAAATTGTTACAATGCCCGTTCATGGCCAAGCCACCGCCTAGAACGGGCGGAATGATACAGATATATAAAATCAGCTTTCCTGACGGGTCGGCTTACGTTGGGCAGACAAGACAGCCGGTTTCCTCCCGACTCGCGCAGCATCGGCGGTCGAACCCATGCAATTCGATTCTGCACCGAAATCTTCTGATAATGAAGCCGACTGTTGAAGTCCTCTCTCGCCACCGAAAGCAGGAGGTTGCCGACCGGGAGGAAAGAAAGTGGATCATGGGGCTTGAGAAACCGATAAACAGATATGTTGACGGGAAGCAGGTCAACGTGAATCCCGAAGCGCCGTCGTTGCGTGACAACAGGTGGCCTAAAGAAAGAAACCGGCGAAAGAGGCCCAAGTATCCTCGTAGAGACAGCGGTTATCACGTTTGTTCTTGGTGTTGGCGAAAACTTCCCGTGTCGGAATTCTATTCGGACTGCTGCAGGTCGGTTGGTCTCTCAAGCCGGTGCAAGAGATGCGCTGAAGCCGAGAGCAGGGCCCGTCGAGAGGCGATAAGAAAAAGAGGAGATACTTCCGTCGCTTATTTCCAGACGAAGCTAGCGTGTCAGGCACTGCGGACGACGAAAACCCGACCGGTGGTTAAAGTTGTATGAGAAATAAAAGGGTATCCGGGCATGAGTCTCGGGACCCGGTGGAACTCTATTCTATATTCTGAATCTGTTCCCGTATTTTCTCGAGTTCAAGGCGTACGCCTATTGTAAGGTGCGAGATTCCCGCGTCCTTGCATTTCGCCGATATCGTTCCCGCCTCCCTGTTCATTTCTTGGACTAGAAAGTCAAGCTCCTTCCCTACGGCCCCCTTTTTCCTGGCGGTTTTCCTGAACTTTGAGATATGAGCCTCAAGCCTTACGATTTCCTCGTCAATTTCGCTTTTCTCCGTGATTATTGCTGCGGCTTCCTGGGAGAGAATAGGGTCGTTCTTGTGCTTTGAGGAGAAGATTTTCTCGATTTTCTCCTTAGTCTTTTTGTCGGATTTCTTTATGAATTCCTTTCTTTTTTTCTTTATGCCGTCAACAGTTTTTCTTATGACCTCCAGACGCCCGAGTATGGATTTTTCAAGTTTCTGCCCCTCGATTTCCCGGCTTTTGTTGAACTTTACGAGAGTTTTTGCGACCGCTTCCTTGATTCTGGCTTCCGTCTCCCTTGAGACCTCTGGTCCGGCGTGGCTTTCAAAGGAGTTCTCCATCATGAGCAGGTGCTCAATTCCTATCTCCGTTTTGAGCCCCAGGGCGGAATTGATTCTTTTGAGGGAACTGTGATTTTCCCGGAGAACCTTTTCGGATAACTGCTGTCTTTCCTTTCTGTTTGTCTGCACGGAAAGCCTGAGGCGGAGTTTCCCCCTCTGAATCGAGTTCTTCAGCCTGTCTTCAATGGTGGTTTCCATGTGGAGTAACGATTCGGGAACGCTGGCCTTGACGTCAAGGAACCTGTGGTTCTCCGACCGCATGTCCACCATGATCTTTCCGATCTCCGTGCTTACGGATGATTCCGCGAAACCTGTCATGCTTTTCATGATAGTTTTCTCTTTTTCCTGTATCCGTTTTCTTTTTTCCCAAGCAGGATACCCGCAACGGGTTCCGCTTCGCAACCGCCGCCGGGTGTGCAGAGAAAACCGCTGCGCATGTCGCCGAAACTTGCCTGCGCCATTTTTCTCGTTTAACTTCTTAGTTTATTCACAGGATCTCCAGTTCCCGCTCCATGAGAAAAACTTATCTTTTCGTTCTGCCATTGCTGCTTCTTTTTGCTTCCTGCGCCATTCCCGTGCGGAGTCAAGACGCAAGAAGGCCGCAGCCGAAGGTTTCCGCCACCAGCGTCGTGAAATCTTTTCTCGAGGCGCTTAAGGAGCGGGACTTTAAATCCGCTTACGACAAGATCCATATATTCAGTTCCGACCGCGAGGGTTACGTGAGCAGGTTCGAGCTTCTTTACGAGCGCTACGACATCAGGATAGTTGACTACAGGGTCCTGGCGACCCAGCTTTTCAAGGACACCGCCATAGTGGTTGCAGAAGTGGAGGTCGACTACAGGGAGCCGGGCGAAGACAAGCGTCAGAGGGCCAGATACACAAACCGCTACGATCTTTCCATACCCGAAAAAGAATGGAAGATAATGAAGGACGAGTGCATTGAGAACTGCAGTTACGGACCGCAGGGCGGAGACGGAGGAGGCTAAGGTGATAAAAGTTGCGGTAGTGGGGGTGTGCGGGCGTATGGGAATGAGTGTGGCTTCGCTCGCGGGTTCAGACGGGGATATTGAGCTTGTGGGAGCCACTGAGGCGACGGGACACGTTTCGGTTGGCCGGGATCTCGGGGATCTTGTCGCGGGCGCGGGATCTGGAGTAAGCGTGAGCGACAGTATCGAGGAAGCGGCCCGGGAAGCAGACGTCATAATTGACTTTACCGTTCCCGAAGCGACTCTTGCCCATGCTGAATATTCGGTCCGGAACGGAAAATCGATGGTCATAGGGACAACAGGCTTTGAGCCCGGGCAGAGAGAAGAACTTCTTGGGCTGCTTCGGCGGATACCCTGTGTTTTCTCTCCCAACATGAGCGTCGGGATAAACGTTCTTTTCGAGATATCGAGACAGGTGGCCTCTCATCTGGGAGAGAGCTACGACGCCGAGATTTTTGAGGCCCATCACAGGGGGAAAGCCGATTCTCCCAGCGGAACGGCAATCGCGCTCGGGGAAGCGATCGCCGCCGGTCTCGGATCAGAACTCAAAGACGTGGCGAAATACGAAAGGCACGGGCGCATAGGGGCAAGAGGGAAAGGGGAAATAGGCATCCAGACGCTTCGGGGAGGAGACGTAGTCGGGGATCACACCGTCATGTTCCTCGGCGACGGAGAGAGAGTGGAGCTTACCCACAGGGCGACCACAAGGGAGAACTTCTCCGCAGGCGCGATTCGCGCGGCGAAGTGGATTCCGGGAAAACCTCCGGGGATCTACGCTATGAGGGACGTGCTCGGATTCTGATCCCGCCGCGTTTATCCACCATGTACCAGTTCAAGCTTATCGAAAAGGAAAAGGGCGGTTCCGCCAGGCTGGGAGAAATCCATACTTCCCACGAAACGGTTGAGACTCCGGCTTTCATGCCCGTAGCGACCCAGGGAGCGGGCAAGGCCATAACTCCCCTTGATCTTCGCCGTCTCGGTTTCAGGGTTCTTATCGCAAACGCCTACCATCTCTACCTTAGGCCCGGCACTGACATAATAAGCTCCCTCGGCGGACTTCACCGCTACATGTCGTGGGACGGCGCGATTGTTACCGACAGCGGCGGCTATCAGGTCCTGAGCCTCGCGAAAAGCAGAAAAATAACGGAAGACGGGGTCTCCTTCCGCTCCCACATAGACGGAAGCGAGCATTTCTTCTCCCCCGAGGTCTCTGTGGCTGTTCAGGAGGATCTGGGATCTGACGTGATGATGTGTTTTGACGAATGTCCGCCCCACGATTCCCCCTACGAGTACATGGAGAAGTCGGTTTCCCTTACGACGCGCTGGGCGGGGCTCTGCAAGCAGGCGCGGCGGGATCCCTCCAGGGCCCTTTTCGGCATCGTGCAGGGAGGGGTGTACGAGGACCTTCGGGCGCGCTCTGTGGGAGAGCTTGTGGACATAGGGTTTGACGGCTACTCAATAGGCGGGCTGGGGATCGGCGAGTCAACCGGGGCGACTTTCGAGATCACCGAACTCTGCGCCGGGCTTCTGCCCGAGGACAGGCTCCGCTACCTCATGGGCATCGGCAATCCGAGCGACATAGTAAGGGCGGTAGCTCTCGGAGTCGATCTTTTCGACTGCGTGATCCCGACCCGGAACGCCCGCAACGGCACTCTCTTTACAAGCCGAGGAAAAGTGGTTATAAAAAACTCCCGTTACGCGTACGACAGCTCGGCTCTTGATGAGGATTGCGGCTGCTACACGTGCGAAAATTTTTCAAGGTCGTATCTGAGGCATATATTCATGGCCGGGGAGATTCTCTCTCTTCAGCTGCTGACCCTTCATAACCTCTATTATTACTCCGAACTGATGAGAAGAATAAGAGAATCGATAAAAACCGGCACCTTCAGGCAGTTGTGCTCGGAACTCAGCGACGCTGAGGAGGAACAGTAATTGAAAAAACTAGCTTTTGCCGCTACTACAGCCCTTTTTCTTTTATCATGCATGCCTCCCGGGACCGGGCAGGGAGGAACGGGGGGAACTCCGTTCTCGGCCATACTCCCGTTCGTTTTAATATTCGCCCTTTTCTACTTTCTTATAATAAGACCCCAGCAGCGCCAGAGCCGTGAGCGCAAGAAAATGCTCGCCGAGGTAAAAAGAGGCGACAGCATTGTTACCACCGGTGGCATATACGGCAGGGTGATAAACGTCGACGGGGACGAGCTCACGGTCGAGATAGCTAAAGGCATCAACATAAAAATGGTCCGCTCCGGGATCTCGGAGAAGACCGATTCCGGGGCCGCTGAAGGCAAATCCAAAGGGGGCAGCTGATTAAATGAAAGGCGTGTCCCGTCTTTGGATTAGCGTTATCGTTCTTTTCTCATTTCTCTGCGTAATACTCCTTACGCCTACCTTCATGGGCGACAAGCTTCCCTCGTGGTGGGGAAAGGTTTTCTCAAGCAAGGGGATAAGCCTCGGGCTTGATCTTGAGGGAGGGATATTTCTTCTTCTCGGAGTAGAGACCGAAGAGGGCGTGGAGCAGGAAATGCTCATAGTTGAGGAAGCCCTAGTATCGAAATTCAGAGAGAACAGGATTCTCGTTAAGAACTCCTCTGTTTCGGACGGAACCCTCACGATCGGCCTTTTCCCAGGCGCGGATATGGACAAGGCGCTTGAGGTTGCACGCGACGAGTTTGAAAAGGTGGCGAATATAAGTTCCGACGGCTTTCTGGTTAGGCTCTCGATAAAGCCGTCCTACGTGGATGAGCTTGAGCGAAATTCAATAGAGAGGGTCCGCCACATAATAGAGAACCGCGTTAAGGATTTCGGCCTCGTCGAGCCGAGCATACAGAAATCAGGCGAAGACAGGATCCTGGTGCAGGTGCCGGGCGCTTCCAAAAAAGACAGGCAGAGAATAGTTAACCTGATCAAAAAGACGGCTGTTTTGGAATTCAAGATCGTAAGGGCGGCCGGGGTGTCGCAGGAGAACCTGCTTGCTGCTGCTGAAGCCGGGACCAAGAGGCAGCTTGCGGAAAAAGGCCTTGCCATCCACGAGGGAGACACCGGGAACGAGAACGAAAAGTTTTTCCTGACCGACAGGCTTGCGAGCGTGACGGGGGAGTATATCTCGGATGCCCGGATAACGTTTGACAATTACGGAAACCCGGCGGTCGGATTCACGTTCAGGGGGGAGGGCGCGAGCAAGTTCGGAAAGCTTACCGAGGCTAACATCGGCGAACGTCTGGCGATAGTTCTTGACGGCGTGATAAAGTCAGCTCCCACAATCCAGGACAAGATAACCTATCAGGGCACGATAACCGGCACTTTCACCACGGAGGAGGCAAAAGACCTCGCGCTTATCCTGAGGTCAGGTTCCCTTCCGGTTCCCGTGAGGGTCGAGCAGGAAAGGACCGTAGGTCCTTCCCTGGGGCAGGACTCGATAGAGAAGGGGAGATTCTCCATGATCGTCGGCGGCATACTTGTTCTAGTGTTCATGGTCTTTTTCTACAGGATGCAGGGTGTTGTAGCGAACGCCGCGCTTGTGCTCAACATACTTTTCATAATGGGTTTTCTCTCCGCCTTCGGCGTTACGCTTACGCTTCCCGGCATAGCGGGACTCGTTTTGACGCTCGGCATGGCGGTCGACGGAAACATCATCATATTCGAGAGGATAAAAGAGGAACTCATGGCCGGCAAAACCGCGGTTCACTCGATTGAAACGGGATACGCGAGATCCGTCTGGACCATACTTGATGCGAACGTCACGACGCTTCTTACGGCGCTTATACTCTTCTGGCTGGGCACCGGCCCCGTAAAAGGTTTTGCGGCAACGCTTTCAATCGGAATAGTGTCGACCGTTTTCAGCAACCTGATTGTGGCGAGAGTCTTTACGAACATGCTTTACAGAGACAAGAATCTAACGGAAGTAAGTATCTGAGGGTACGCGAGTGCGGATTATAGGAAAACTGAGTTACGATTTTGTGGATAAGATGGGGGGCGCGATGCGTATTTCCATCGCACTTGTGGTTATCTCCATCGCCTCCCTTCTGTATCACCAGGGCCCTAACTGGGGAGTAGAGTTCACCGGCGGGACGGAGATACATATAAAGCTCGCAAAGAGCCTTGAGACCGAAGTTCTCAAAGGTGCGCTTGCCGAGAACGGCTTTCCCTCAGAATCGGTTCAGCGCTTCGGCCTTCCGGGCGACAACGAGCACCTGATACAGTTTGCGCCGGAACTTGCGACTTTTGACCAGATAGGGGATTTTCAGAAAAAGCTGGAAGACCTCTTCGCCACGTCAGAAAATTTTGAGGGAGCCTCCATCCAGAGAATAGACTACATAGGCCCCAGGGTGGGTAAGGAGCTCATAACCAAGGCCCTTTTATCCATACTGATTGCGTGCGTCGGCATACTCGCCTACTTGGTGTTCAGGTTTGAATTCGGTTTTGCCGTGGGAGCAGTTATCGCCCTTCTTCACGATACCCTTATAACCGTTGGGGCCATATCGATCGCGGACAAGGAGTTCACCCTTGCGATCGTAGCTGCGCTTCTGACCGTGATAGGTTATTCGGTTAACGACACAATCGTCATATTTGACAGGATAAGGGAGAACATGGGGAATTTCCCCGAAAAGGGCTTCAGGGAACTTGTTAACGATGGAATAAGCCAGACGCTCTCGCGTACGTTGCTCACGGCTATAACGGTATTCATAGTGCTCCTTCCGCTCTTTTTCCTCGGCGGCTCGGTAATACACGATTTCGCCTTTACCCTTATGGTTGGGGTCGTTATAGGAACCTACTCGTCGATTTTCGTGGCGAGTGCCTTCGTGGTCTACTGGAGAAAAAGAAAGGCTGCCGGATAGAAGCCGCGCTTTGGCGGATGGCCCCGTCGAAAGCTGGTTCCGCGCTTTGATAATCGCTCTCATAACGGTTAAATATTTCCCGTTTTGTTTCTTAAAATAGATAACTCGTTCACATCATGCAAGAAGCGCTTGAGCAGATAAGAAACCAGATAGATTCTGACCTTGAGGGGGTCTCTACAGAGGCCGATCTCGTCAGGGTTAAGGCAAGCTACGTTGGGAAGAAGGGGTCCCTCACGCAGCTCCTAAAATCCATGAAGGACCTTCCCGCTTCCGAGCGTCGCCAGGCGGGCATTCTCATAAACGGAACCAAAAAGGAAGTCGAGGAGCTGATCGAGAGAAAATCCGACGAGATAAAGCGCAGAGCGATGGATGAAAAGCTCCTTGAGGAGGCAACCGACTTCACTCTCCCAGGGCGTGGAATGCCGGTTGGAGCCAAGCATCCCATAACTCAGGTGATGGAGCGCATCGTCTATGATTTTGAGAGGATGGGATTCGAAGTCGCCGAGGGTCCCGAGGTCGAGCTTGACTACTACAATTTCGAGGCGCTTAACATACCGAAAAACCACCCTGCAAGGGATATGCAGGACACTTTCTACATAACTGATGACATGGTCTTAAGAACCCACACCTCGCCGGTGCAGATACGGATCATGCAGACCCAGCAGCCTCCCGTGAAGATAATAGCTCCCGGAAAGGTTTACCGGTGCGACAGCGACGTTTCCCACACCCCTATGTTCCACCAGATAGAGGGTCTTCTCGTTGACAAGGGGATAACTTTCGGAAACCTGAAATCCGTCATCATTCAGTTCGTGAAACTCACTTTCGGCGATGATACGAACGTAAGGTTCCGCCCGAGTTTCTTTCCCTTCACCGAGCCTAGCGCCGAGGTGGACATAGAGTGTCAGATATGTTCCGGCAACGGATGCAGGGTATGCAAGGGTACAGGATGGCTTGAAATAATGGGATGTGGAATGGTCGATCCCGCGGTTTTCTCAAGCGTTAACTACAACACTGACATCTACTCGGGTTTTGCCTTCGGCATGGGGGTTGAGAGAATCGCCATGCTTAAGTACGGAATAAACGACATAAGGCTTTTCTTTGAAAACGATGTAAGGTTTTTGAGGCAGTTCGTATAATTTTTTTGCAGGGCCCCAGTCATGTGTGAGGCACCGTTTTTTATGGATCGCTTCATTTTAGTGCATGAAAACCACCGGATTAGACAGCTTTTCCGAGTTTTAAAAATATCTTTATATATGAGGGTAATACGAATCAGATATTAAACAAGATTCGAGAAAACAGAAAGGAGAACACCAATGGGAATCAAACCTGATCACTGGATAAGGAAAATGGCGCTTGAGCACAAGATGATAGACCCTTTTGTTGAAGGGCAGGTAAGCAAGGGCGTCATATCGTACGGCCTTTCCTCTTACGGCTACGATATCAGGGTAAGCAATGAGTTCAAGGTGTTTACCAACCTGCACAGTGCCGTCGTTGACCCTAAGAATTTTGATCCCAATTCCTTTGTGGAGATAGAGAACGATTACTGCATAATTCCACCAAACTCCTTTGCGCTTGCAAAGACCGTTGAGTATTTCAGGATACCCAGAAGCACAGTTACCGTGTGCGTCGGTAAATCCACTTACGCAAGGTGCGGGATAATCGTTAACGTCACCCCATTTGAACCCGAGTGGGAGGGATACGTGACGCTTGAGATCTCAAATACAACCCCCATTCCCGCGAAGATATATTCAAACGAGGGAATCGCCCAGGTGCTCTTTTTTGAGGGTGATGAGGAATGCCAGATCTCCTATGCGGACAAGAAGGGAAAATACCAGAAACAGACCGGAATCACGCATCCGAAAATTTCCCAGGGATAAGGTTCCGCGAAGTAATTTTGTCTTCGGGAGGCCGCTTAGACTGATTCCTCCTCAGAAAATTCTGATTTTTACTTAAACTGCCGGATATTACGGACTTTTTTCTTTTTTTCAGGTATTATAATAGACACATTATCTCTGACCGGGAGGTACTTGTTTTGAGCGAGTCTCAAGAATCCGAAATAATGGGTGAATTGCGGCAGGATAACGGTTCCGGTGATGATTACACCGCCGAGCAGATAAAGGTTCTTCCGGGCCTTGAAGCCGTACGAAAACGCCCTGACATGTACATAGGGGATACCAATTCCCGGGGATTCCACCACCTCGTGTTCGAGGTTCTCGATAACAGCGTGGACGAATCCCTTGCGGGCTTCTGCGACAATATCTCCGTCACCGTGCACGTAGATGAGAGCATTACGGTTGAAGACGACGGAAGAGGGATTCCGGTTGATGTCCACGAGGAGACGGGAAAACCAGCCGTTGAGGTCGTGATGACCATGCTTCATGCCGGAGGAAAATTCGACAGCAAGGTCTATCAGGTTTCAGGAGGGCTCCACGGCGTGGGCGTCACGGTGGTAAACGCCCTATCGGAGAGCCTCTCGATAGAGATAAAGAGGGAAGGGGATGTCTGGTATCAGGAGTATGAGAAGGGAGAAGCGGTAAAAGACCTTAAAAAGACCGGAAAAACGAAAAAAAGCGGAACAAAGATACATTTCAAGCCCGATTCCGGGATATTCGAGGTTAGCGAGTTCAATTACGACATCCTCGCCCACAGGATAAGGGAGCTTGCCTTCCTTAACAAGGGCCTTCGTATCACCCTTAACGACGAGAGAGCGGACAGGTCCCAGGAGTTTTTCTACGAAGGGGGGATCGTCGCTTTCGTTGAGGAGCTTAACCAGAACAGAAAAGCGCTTCATCCCGAGGTGATCTACGTCTCTGGCGAGAGGGACTCGACCGTGGTCGAAGTCGCCCTGCAGTACAACGACACTTATAGGGAAACCATATTCTGCTACGCGAACAACATAAACAACATTGAGGGGGGAACCCACCTCTCGGGCTTTCGCACTTCCTTAACGAGAACCATAAACAGGTACGCCGAGGAGAAGAACCTTCTTAAGAACCTCAAGATGGCGATTGCCGGAGAAGATGTGAGAGAGGGTCTGGTGGCCGTCGTGAGCGTAAAGATCCCGGATCCCAAATTTGAAGGCCAGACCAAAACGAAGCTTGGGAATACTTCCGTAAGGGGTATCGTCGAGTCCTTGCTGAACGATAAGCTTCGGGTGTTCTTTGAAGAAAATCCCACTGTGGCCAGACGAATCGTGGAAAAAACGATAGAAGCCGCAAGGGCGAGGAATGCCGCGAGAAAAGCAAAGGAGCTTACCAGGAGAAAAAGTGCTCTTGAATCCGGTGCGCTTCCCGGAAAGCTGGCTGACTGCCAAGAGCGCGATCCAGAGAAAAGCGAACTCTACATAGTCGAGGGAGAGTCGGCGGGCGGATCCGCAAAACAGGCGAGGGACAGGCACAATCAGGCCATTTTGCCTCTTAAGGGAAAAATCCTGAACGTTGAGAAGGCCAGGCTTGACAAGATGCTCGCCAACGAGGAAATCCGTACCACGATCACCGTTTTGGGCACCGGAATAGGGGAAGAGGAAGGCGACTTCGACATATCGAAGATACGCTATCACAAGATAATACTGATGACCGACGCGGACGTCGACGGATCGCACATAAGAACCCTTCTTCTCACGCTGTTTTACCGCTATTTCAGGGAAGTAATAGAAAAGGGATATCTCTATGTCGCCCAGCCTCCTCTCTATCTCGTGAGAAAGGGAAGGAAGGAAACTTACCTCAAGGACGATCAGGAATACGAGGAGTTTCTCGTTAAGCTTGGAGTCGAAGGCCTTGAAATCGCTTCCGGAGGCACAAACGGCCACGCAAGGCAGATTAAGGGACAAAAGCTTTTCGATCTCGTGCAGAAAGCCATCAGGTACGGAAAACTTCTTGACCGCATGAGCAGGTGGGGGAGAAACAGGGGGATAGTTGACGCTTTTGCCAGAAGAACCGATTTCGGCAAAACCAACCTCAAGCACGGCAATGAAACCTCCCTGGACACTCATCTTGTCGCAATAAGGGAGTGGCTTGGGGAGAACTATCCCGACATAGTCGATCTTGACTGGAAGTTTGGAGAGGACACCGAGCATAATTCAAACAGCATTGAATACGATTTCAGGGAAAACGGAAGGGTAAGTTCCTCCTTTATTGATTTTAACTTCCTCGCTTCTCCCGATTTCAGGGAACTTAGGAAGCTTGCGGAGTCTCTTAGCCCGCTTTGGGACTCTGCCTGCCATATAGTTGATGATAGCGAAGAAAAAGAGATCGGAAGCATTGAGAGATTCGTTGAGTTCATCATGGAAAGAGGGAAGAAGGGTCAGTTTATACAGAGGTATAAAGGTCTCGGAGAGATGAACCCGGAGCAGCTTTGGTCAACTACCATGAATCCCGAGAATAGGGTGCTGAAACAGGTCCAGGTTGACGATGCTGTTGAGGCGGACGAGATATTCTCAAAACTCATGGGCGATCAGGTAGAACCCAGAAAGGAGTTTATTGAATTAAACGCTCTTAGAGTTAGTAATCTGGATATTTAATAACACTCAGAACCGCTTTACTTCACCATAATTTATAAAACTTTCCGTGTGACTCTTAAGTTCGTGTGAGGACTTTTAAGAACGAGCTTTAGACTAAAGAATTCCCGAAACGATAAGAAAACTTATGAGAAGCAGGTTAGCTACTGCTAGGGGGAAAAGCCTCTTCCAGCCGAGGCTCATTACCTGATCATATCTGAACCTTGGCAAAGTCCATCTTACCCAGATAAACAGGAAGAGTAAGAAAAGGACTTTGCCGATAAAGACAGCTGGCGGCAGATACCAATGTGTGTTGATATCAATGCCGAACCACCCTCCGAACGGTAAGGGATACCAACCACCCAAAAATAAACAAGTTATCATGCACGAAGCAACTATCATATGAGTATATTCAGCCATGAAGAACATTGCAAATTTTATGCTGCTGTATTCGGTGTGATAGCCGGCGACTATCTCGGGCTCGGCTTCCGGCATATCAAATGGAAGCCTGTTGGTTTCGGCAAATGCGGAAACTACGAAAACCACAAAGCCTATAAAGGACGGGATTAAGAACCACATCTTCTCCTGCGCTTCGATTATGTCCCCGAGGCGAAGAGATCCCGTTATGGCGATTACCCCCAGTATGGACAGGCCCAGAGCGAGTTCATAGCTTATCATCTGCGCTGCGGCCCGAAGACCTCCCAGGAGCGAGTACTTGCTGTTAGAACCCCACCCGCCGAGCACCACGCCGTATACGCTGAGCGAACTTATTCCAAGCACGTAGAGAAGGCCGATGTTTATATCGGCTATCTGGAACCTTATGAATACGGGATCTTGGAGAAATCCGAAGAGATCAGTATGAACCCCCTTTCCTATGGGAATCACGGCGAGGGCCGCAAGGGCCGTGACGAGCGCGAACGCCGGGGCCATTATGTACATGGTCTTGTTCGCTTTCGGGGGAATGATGTCTTCTTTGAATATGAACTTGATGCCGTCTGCAAGAGGCTGGAGCAGCCCCGAGGGCCCAACCCTGTTCGGTCCGTAGCGGTCCTGTATGAAGGCGCTTAACCTTCTTTCCGCGAAGGTTAAATAGGCAACAACCGTCAGGACGACGAAAAAAACAAGCGCTATCTTTGCGACCGCTATTGATATTAGAAGTGGAGTCATCTGCCCGCGCCGTGCTCAAGAACTTTTCCGACGGTGCCTATCCTGTCGTAGCTAATCCCCCCGTATCCGGGGATCTTGAGGCTTATGTCATCCATCACTTCCGACGCGGAGCCGTAACTGAACAGGGCTTTATCGAGCCGTTCTCCGATCATGCACAGTATTTCGCATGCGGACTTAGCATTCCCGGGAGGAGGGATGGCCTTTCTTATTCTCTGAACCCGTCCGGCGTCGTTCGTGAAAGTCCCGTTTTTTTCATAGGGGCTTGCCGCCGGAAGTATTACGTGAGCGTGTCTCGCGGTCTCGGTGAGTCTGTAGTCGATGATGGCAAGAAAGCTGATTTTCTCAAGAGCCCGGGAAAGAGCGTACTTCTCGTGGCCTGAAACCATCTCGAACAGGTCTGTCTCGATGACTACCAGCGTATTGATCCTGCCGGCAAGCAGCGAGTCCATCGTAGTTTTCGTATCGTTTCCGTTTGCCTGCGTCATGAAATTCTTGGCCCCGGCGCTGTTTGGATACGGGTCGTTGCTTACGAGGTCGAATTTTTTCTCTATTTCCTCGGTTCCCACAGCGCAGATTACCGGGCAGTCTCCAAGTGTGGACGAAAGCTTCGCCGCGAGAAACATTTCCTCATTTGTAAGCCTGGCTGATCCCGCAATCACGCAGGTGCCCGCGCCGCCTGACTTTATTCCAGAGAGTCTGGCACCGACGCTGTTAATCGCGTTTTCCCAGGAGGCTATCTCGTAGTCCTTACCGCTTTTCATTATGGGGTCCTTAAGTCTGGTCAACTCTTGGACCTTCTTGTAGTCGAATCTTCCCCTGTCGCATATCCAGTGTCCGTTAACTTCCTCGTTTATTCTCGGGCGTATGCGGGAGACTTCTCCTTTTCTCGGATCGACGCCCACGGTAATGTTGCACCCGGTACTGCAGAGAGAACACACGGAGTCTGTGAATTTCATGTACCAGACCCTCTCTTCGTGAAGGTTATCTTTGGGGAGCAGGGCACCGACCGGGCAGATGTCAATCACGTTTCCCGCAAGTTCATTATCGAGTGTTTTCCCGGGGAAAACGGAGATTTTCTTCCGAAAGCCTCTTCCGGTGGTCCCAAGTTCGTGGGTTTTCGTTACCTCATCCGTGAAGCGCACGCATCTGGTGCACATGATGCACCTGTTGGCGTCGTACATTATGCGGTCGCTCAGGTAGGTTTTCTGCCTTACCTTCTTGTTCTCGGGACCGCCGACCCTGCTGTAGCCGGGACCGTGATCGAAAGTGGTCATCTGGAGCGGACATTCCCCTCCCTTGGCGCATATGGGACAGTCAAGCGGGTGGTTTATCAGAGTGAACTCAACGGCCGCCTTTCTTGCCTCAAAAGCTTTTTCGGTGTCCGTCTTGACCACTAGGCCGTCTCTTACGGTCGTGTTGCACGCGGGGAGTACCTTGGGAACGCCTTCCACTTCCACAAGGCATTGCCTGCACTGGGCGACCACGCTCAGCGAAGGGTGATAGCAGAAATGAGGGATCTCTATCCCGGCCACCGCGGCAGCCTGGATGACGTTTATTCCGTCGTCCACATCAAGTTCAATTCCGTCGATGGTTATCTTGGGCATAGAGAGGACTCAAGGGAAAAGCGATTAGCGTAAATATTATCAGAGAAAGTGCTTTTGACAAGTCAGACGTTTTCGTCCTTTTTGGGTGTCTGAAACTTGGTTTTTTCGTCCATATCGTCTTCAAATTCTATGTTCTTTTTTATATCGTCCTTGGCTCTTTGAAGCTCTCTTATCCCCCTGCCAAGGGTTCTTGCGACCTTGGGCAACTCCTTGGGCCCCAGAACCACAAGTGCGATGAAAAGTATTATGAGTAATTCAGCTGTGCCGAGTCCGAACATCGTTTCTTTCTCCCAGTGTCTAATATAACCAAAACCGGAAGACTAAGTGGCGGTTTTGTTAATTTTTTTTACGGGAGTCCTTATAAGCAGTACTAAGAAGGCCGTTATAAAAGACGCCGCCATTGCCACAATAAGGGAGTTCTGGTAGCTCTGAGTCATGTCGAAGAGAAGTCCGGAAACAAGGGGGCCGCTGATCGCGGCGAGGGAGAATCCGGTGCCAAAAATACCGAAGATGCTTCCAAGTGACTTAAGACCGTAGAATTTTCCAAGTATAGTCGGAAACATCGGCACCCACCCGCTGTAGAAAAGGCCGAACAGAAAGCCGAACAGGTAAAGCGACCATACCTCCGCGACCGACAGAATGATTATTATGGAGGTTGCCTGGAAGAAATAGCAGACAAACAGTATGCGCACGTCGCTTAGGAAGTTGGTCACGACTCCCGAGAAGAAAATCCGCCCGATAATGCTTCCAACCCCTATGAAGGCGGGTGCCCCTGCCGCGACGAGAGGGGATATTCCTGCCCCTACTGAGAAGTTAAAAAGATTAACGACAATGATGAGAAAAGTGTTAAACCCGAAGAAGAAGGCAGCGTACATAAGCCAGAAGCTTGAGTGTGAAAACGCTTCCTTCGGACTCCAGTCAGAAGCCCCCTTCTGTTTTTTTGCATCTTCCGAGTTCTCTCCGTACGCTTTTAGGTTCATGTCCTCGGGATGGCTTTTCACCAAGAATGCGGCACAGAGTATCGCGGTAAAAATTACGGAGAGATAAACAAGGGCGCGTTCGTAACCGAATGATTCTATAAGCCAGGTAGTAAGAGGGTTTACCACCAGCCCGCTTACCGGAACCCCTGCCGTGGCGATTCCTATGGCAAGTGCCCTTTTCTTAACAAACCACCTGCTGATAATGGTGACGGGCAGTATGTAGAGAAACCCGTCTCCTATTCCCACCATTACGCTGTAGGTCAGGTAGAGTTCCCATGTGGTTTCGGCATAAGCGGAGAGAAGAAAGCCGAAGGCCGCTATGAGTCCTCCGAAAAAGGTGAGGGCTCTCGCGTCGTGGGTATCTATAAGCCTTCCCGCGAACACGAATGAGAAGGCCATGCAGACGCATCTGAGGGAAAAAAATGACGATCCGGCGGTATTTGAGAGACCGAAAGCTTCGTTCAGGTAAGGGAGAAATATCCCGAACGAGTAGAGAACCATCCCGTCAAGCGTTATGAGCAGGTGTCCCGCTAAGACTATGATCCATCCGTAAAAAATTTTGTTTCTAAGCATGGGCTCTCTGTGTGGAAACGGGATTTCTCCGCCGCGGGCGAATCAGAGAAGTTTCCGAAAATCGCCGTGCCCTCCAAGGTCGGCGAGTTTTTCGATGGGAAGCGTCTTTTCCTCTCCGGTTCTCATGTTGCGAAGCGAGAAGACTTTTTTCCGAAGCTCGTCCTCTCCGATAATTACTGAGTACGCAGCCCCGGTCCTGTTCGCTTTTCTCATCTGGCTTTTCAGGCTTTTGTTTTCGTATTCGGTCTCGACCCGTATACCCTTTCTCCTCAGGTCGTCGGCTATTTTCGCCGCTTCACCCCTGGCCTCATCGCCGATATGGATAATGCATACGAGCTGTTTTTTCCCGGGGGAATTCCTCCGCGTCCCGGTTTTTTCAAGCAGAAGGAGTATCCTCTCAAGCCCAATAGCGAATCCCACCGCGGGAGTTTCCGGTCCTCCCATCCGCTCCACCAGAAGATCGTACCTTCCTCCGGCGGCCACGGCGTTCTGGGAACCGAGCTTGTCCGTCGTTACCTCGAAGACGGTGTCTGTGTAGTAGTCAAGTCCTCTCACTATTCTGGGGTTGAGTCTGTAGGGTATGGATTTTCCCTCGAGAGAGGAGATGAGAGCGTCAAGGTGCTCGCTGCTCTGCTCCGAGAGATAATCCCGGATCGAGAAGGGGATCTCGGAAGTCACCTCGCGGCACGTTCCGGTTTTGCAGTCGAGTATCCGAAGGGGATTCGTGCCTAGTCTGTTTTGGCAGTTCTCGCAAAGGGAGTCCTTCTTCGGGGAGAGAAACCCGATAAGGGCTTCTTTGTATCGCTCGCGCTCGGCAGGCTTTCCTATCGAGTTAAGCTCAAGTTCCACGTGATCTGAGAGCCCGAGTTCCGTGATCGCGAGCCAAAGCATTGCGATTATCTCTGAATCGGCAAGGGGGTCACTGGAACCGAAAAGCTCGGCTCCTATCTGGTTGAAGCTTCTCTGCCTTCCTTCCTGGGGTTTCTCGTGCCTGAACATTTCCCCCGAGTAGTAAAGCTTCGTCACGGGCGACTTCCTGTGAAGGGAATGCTCGATAAAAGCCCTTACGACTCCCGCCGTCCCCTCGGGCCTCATTGAAACCCACTCTCCGCCCTTGGTCTCAAACGTGTACATCTCCTTCTGGACGATGTCGGTAGTGTCGCCGAGACCTGTTGAGTAGACCCCGGAGAGTTCCAGAACCGGAATGATTATCTCGGAAAAACCGAAGCGTTCGAACACTTCTTTGGTCCTGCTCTCTACGAGTCGCAGTCTTTCCGTTTCGGGGTTGAATATGTCTTTGAATCCGTGAAGACGGGCCGCTTTCATAGTACGTTTTTCCGGGTGAACGGTTATTCCCGCGGGTTGGTTAAGGTTATACGCTCTTCAATCAAAAATAAAGTTTCCGACACCGAAGAGCGCTCTTCTGGAAGTACATGGGAGGGAAGGTCGGCGAATGCCGCCGGTAAGGTTTAAAACCTCTGGAAACCGGCGCTTTCAACCGACCTCTTGAAACTGTCTTCCCAGGCCCGTGGCGAACATACGGGCTTGTTGCCGAGGGAGTTAATTCGTGTTCGCTTCTTCGCCCTGAAAATCAAGATATATTCTTTGCGCTACACCCTGAGCGTCGTATGTGTCAACCGCGTAGAGTCCGTCCGTTATATCTCCATTTTCGTTAAGGTCGATCGGACCCGAAAGCCCCTCGTAGTCAATGTCGTCGTTGATCGTGGTTTCGTCGGTAAGCGCCGCGGCGCAAGTAGCGTAACTGTGGCACTTTGTTCCACCTCTCGTGACCTCCTGGACTTTGGAAACATAAACGGAAGGGTCGTTGCTTCCGGCGCTTAAGGCCGCAAGGCGGAGTATGACCACCGCATCGTAGGCGTGTGCCGTATAGTCACTAAAGTTGAACCGTTCTTTGAATTCTTCAAGCCTTGTGCCCGGAGGTGGAGTTGAAATTACCTGCCTGAATCCTTCAATTTCACCGTTTTCCTCATCCACATGCGGAAAAAGATTGGTACTGAACACGAGCCCGTCCCCGACGTAATACCCGATTCCCTCGGGAATCACCGAAGAATCAAGCAGACCTCTGATTATCTCCCCTCCCTCACTAAAAACAAGCAGCACTATAGATTCTACGTCCGGGATTTGCTGCACTGCCGCTTCGACACGTGAGACCACATCGGCAGCTGGAGGAGATGGCTCAGAGTTATAGCTAACGACCTCGACCTGCCTGCCGTCAGACATTATCTCTTTTTCGACAATTGCCGCAAGGGCTTCTCCCCATGCGTCATCACGATTCACTATAACCGTGTTGCCTCGAGCCTGCTTCGCCAGTATCGGCCCCTGAAAGAGGTCAGAAGGGGATACTCTGAAGAAGAAAGGCTGACCTCCAGAGTCAACGACGCTTTTGTTCATATCGGTAAGTCTAGGAGAAGTGGCCGAGGGTGAAATAGCGACTATTTCATTTTCGCTTAGAAAAGGATGAACCGCCACAGAGTCCGAGGAGTATGAAGGTCCCACTATACCGCGTACGCCCATTTCAAGAAGCTCCATTGCGCTCGCGACAGCTTCACCCGCTCCCGCCTGGAAAGAGTTCCCGCTTATGATCTCTATATTTCCCCCTGCCTTGTTAATGTCGTCTTTAGCAAGCCCCACGGCTTCTATAAGAGGAGCGTTAAAATCTTCGCCTTCAGCCAGAAGTGTTCCTATGCAGAAAGTTTCCGCACAATCTACTTCCGCCTCATCTTCTTCGTCGTGAAAGCACCCCAAAGAAAATATTCCCATGGAAACAAAAAGCAGGACAGAACCCAGAACGATTAATCTTTTCACGGCCAGATACCTCCAAATAAAATATGTATTGCCATCACCGAACCTTCGGTCCGTTGATGTACTTTATGACTATACACCAAAATGGAACTGAGCGGTCCAGTTTTTTTACAATGATTTATATATAGGTAAAAAGTTTCTTTTTATTTAATACTTGGGGCAAGTGAAGGGCTTATTCGTTTATCAGTTTTTCTTCGAATTCGCCTATGGGAATTGCGGCAAGGGTTTCTATATGGATTGTGCCCCTTGAACCGAGTTCTATTACGATTTTCGTGATTGTTTCGTTATCCGGGGCTTCCACTATGTTAACGAAATCATAAGGACCGAGCGCTGCGTACTGGGCTTCGACCTTGGCGCCCATCTCTTCAAGCTCCCTGTTAACCTCGTTTATCCTCTCGGGCCTCATCTTTATGGTCCTTCTGCCCTCGTCGGTGAGGTTGCTAAGCATGATGTATTTGCCCATTTTTCGTGTCCGTGCCCGGAACGTATCAGTCCAGGGTCTTGTTCAATACCTTTTCTATTTCACTTTTCGGGACGGCGCCGACTATCTGCTCGGCGACCTCTCCGTCTTTAAAAACTATCAGCGTGGGAATGCTTCTTATGCGGAATTTCATGGTCGTCTGTGGGTTCTCGTCCACATTTACCTTTCCCACCTTAACGCTGCCTTCGTAGTCATTGGAGATCTCCTCGATAACAGGCGAAAGGGCCCTGCAGGGACCGCACCAGGGAGCCCAGAAGTCGACCAGGACGGGGACTTCGCTTTCCATTACCTCCTTATCGAACACGGAATCTACTACTTCGACTATGTTTGAGGATGCCATTTTAATCTCCTTTGGGGCTTTTATGCCTATATGCTAATACCAATTTGGAATAATACAAGGAGAGGACCGGAGATGTTTCTCGTCTATAGTACCGGTCATTTAGTCATGTATAATTTACGGGATTCCGAAACGTGCCGGCGCCGCCCCGCGCCTTTAAATAGGATGTGTGCGGGTTATTCGCGGTTATTCTGAAATGGATGTTTGATATATGGAGAATGAAGCCGTGGTTATGCGAATAACAGTCTTAATGCTTTTTTTAGCTGTCTGTTTTTTCCCCGGGCTCTCGCTCGCCCAGCCTCCCGACGCTCCAGTGGTGGTATCCGCGGTTGTCGAGAGGGAGGTGAAGAAGCCCCTCAGGCTTGTCGGCGCAACCTTTCCTGCGAGAAAATCCACCATATCAAGCGAGGTCGAAGGAGTAGTCGGGAAAATGAACGCCGAGGAGGGCCAGTACGTAAAAAAGGGTGAGACCCTCGCCGAGATAAAGAACGACAAGATCCGCTTTGCCCTTGAGCAGCTTAAGAACGAGAGAAAGGAAGCCCTTGCGAGGGCCGAGCTTTCGGAAAAAGATTTTGCAAGGATGAAAGAGCTTTACGACAAGGGAATTATTTCTGATGGAGATTTTGACAGGGCAAGGACCCAGAGGGAGTCCACTCAGGCCGGGCTGCTCAGCCTCGAAAGCCGCATCGAAATCGCCGAATACGATCTTGCGGCGTCGAGGATAGCCGCCCCCTTTAACGGCTACGTGACTAAGCACCACGCCGAAGCGGGACAGTGGTTAGGTCTCGGGGACAAGGTGGTTTCCTTTGTGGACATAGACACGATAGAGGTAATGGCTGGGGTGCCCGAGAGGTACGTAGATGACATAAGCGAGGGCATGGAGGTTGAAGTCATACTGCCCTCTCACAATCGGCTTACCATTCCTGCAGAGATCTCTTCAGTCATCCCGGACGCGGACCCGAGAACCGTATCCTTTCCGGTAAGGGTGGTGCTTGAGAATCCCGATCATACGATAAAATCCTCAGCTTCGGCCATACTCATGGTAAGGATCGGCGAAACCGAGAAAATAAAGCTCGTACCGAAAGATTCCATAGTCAGGTCTCCCCAGGGCACCATGGTTTTTGTCGTGAGGGAAGGACTTGCGCACTCTGTGCCGGTGGAAGAAAAGGGCTGGTATGAGGGCTTCACTCACGTTGAAGGGGGAATAAGCGTAGGCGAGAGCGTGGTCGTGAGAGGAAACGAGAGACTCATGTCCATGCAGAAAGTCAGGATCACTGACACCATAGAGCAATGAATCTTGTCGAGACCTCTATAAAAAATCCCGTAACCGTAGCCGTCGGCGTTATATTCCTTGTTATTTTCGGGGTTATCTCGCTCTTTAGAATTCCCGTTCAGCTTACCCCGGACGTCGAGACGCTCAGGGTTACCGTGAGCACCTTCTGGAGAGGGGCAAGCCCCTTTGAGATGGAAAGCGAGGTGGTAAACGAGCAGGAAGACGAGCTCAGGGGAATAACGGGACTCAGAAGGCTTGACAGCGAGAGCTCGGAGAACTCCTCCGAGGTAATACTCGAGTTTGAAGTTGGCGCCGACATTGACTCCAAGGTGGTCAAGGTGTCGAACAGGCTTGACCAGGTAAAGGAATACCCGGACGAGGTCGAGCGGCCCGTGATAACCACCGTCGATCCCAGGGCAAACGCCATGGCGTGGTTTATCCTGAAGCCTCTTCCTGACAGTCCCGCTGATATAAATCTCTACTACGATTTCGCGGATGAGATAATCCGCACCAGGCTTGAGAGGGTTCCCGGAGTCGGGGCCTCAAACGTGTTCGGCGGAAGGGAACGGCTTATAGAGGTTCTTTTCGACCCCGCCGCGCTTGCCAAGAGGAATATTACGATAGCTGGGCTTGCCGCCTCCATTGACAGGGAGAATGAGAATTTCAGCGCCGGTTCCTTTAACGAGGGTAAAAGGCAGTATCTCGTTCGAACTGTCGGAGAGTACAGAACCACGCGGGACATAGAAAACATAGTAGTGGCTACCGCGCAAAGCGGTCTTCCCGTTTACCTGAGGGATGTTGCCACTATCCGCCTCGGGTACGAGGATCCGGGCTACACCGTGAGGCAGAACGGAGAGCCCTGCATCGCCGTTAACGTGCTTCGCGAAAGCGGGGCGAACTCAATAGAGGTTAAAGAGGGCATCTTTGCGGCCGTTGAGGAACTGAATGAGGGAGTCCTCAAGGAAAACGGACTTCGCCTCCGGAATGTCTACGAAGAGACCGGGTACATAAAAAACGCGATAAAGCTCGTTAGGGGAAATCTTATTATAGGCGGTGTGCTCGCCATAACGGTTCTTCTTCTTTTCCTTAGAAGCGCGAGCAGCACGATAATTGTGGCAATCGCCATACCGTCAAGCGTCATAGGGACTTTCATAGTTTTCGAGGCGCTCGGGCGCACCTTAAACGTGGTCAGTCTTGCGGGGATGAGCTTCGCCGTCGGCATGGTCATAGATAACTCGATCGTGGTTCTTGAAAACGTGTACCGCCACATGCAGATGGGAAAATCGAGGATGAAGGCAGCCTATGACGGCACGACCGAGGTCTGGGGGGCGGTGCTTGCAAGCACCCTCACCACGGCCGCCGTGTTCATTCCGATCATGTTCATTCAGGAGCAGACGGGACAGCTGTTTCGCGACATAGCCATAGCGATCAGCGTCTCCGTCATACTTAGTCTTCTTGTTTCCATAACCGTCATACCGTCTGCGTCTTCAAAGTACCTCTCCGCGAAGGGCGCGGAATCTCTTGAGCGCCTTCATATCATGTCGCGGCTGTTCGGTTTCGCGGGAAGGGTCTCAGAATTTATAAACCGCTTTACCGAGGAGATAATGACAAGCGTCAGGAAAAGAGCGGTTCTCGTGGGTTCCTTCACCCTCTTGTCAATAGTGCTTATAATCGCCGTCTTTCCCAAGACCGAGTATCTTCCCACGGGGAACAGGAACCTGCTTTTCGGGATACTTATCCCGCCTCCCGGATACAATGTCGAGGAATATACTGCCATCGGAAAGCAGCTCGAGGCTGATTTCGAACCCTACATGAACGGAAAGACCGCGACCGGGAAAGATCTCCCGCGGATAAAGAATTTCTTCTACGTCGCGAGGGGAAAACAGATTTTCATGGGCGCGGTCGCCGAGAACAGAAAGGAACTCAAGGAACTTTTTCCCGTTCTTCAACAGGCCCTGTCCAAGGTCCCGGGAACGTTCGGAGTGATAATTCAGCCCAGCATCTTTAACGCCAACATAGGCGAGGGGAGGTCGATAGATGTTAACGTCACGGGAGATGATCTGGACGAGATACTGAAGACCGCTAGGAGCGTGTTTTTCATGTCCATGGAGAGCATGCCCGGGGCGCAGATAAGACCGATTCCGAGCCTTGATCTCGGAAACCCCGAGCTCAGGATCGTTACTGAGCGGGAGGCGGCTTCTCGGGTCGGGATCACCAACAGCGAGCTCGGGTTTACCGTGAGATCCCTGATAGACGGAGTCCAGGCAAGCGATTTTAACCTCGAGGGACAGGAGGTCGACATAGTCTTGCGGGCGGAGCAGGATTTCTCCGAGAGAACCCAGGATATAGAGAACATAATGATCACTTCTCCGAGCGGGCAGGTGGTTACCGTGGGAGCCCTGGCCAGGGTCAGTCTTGAGAGCGGCCCGGAGCAGATAAATCACTACGAAAGACAAAGGGTGATAACGATACAGATAACTCCTCCCGAGGAAATTGCGCTTGAGGAGGCGATAGAGACCGTTAACGACGATATAATCTCCGTGCTTCAGCAAAGCGGCCAGGTGGGGGAGCGGACCGGTTTTGTCCTTGCCGGGACAGCGGACAAGCTCGCAACGGCAAAAGACGCGCTTCAGTGGAACTTTCTTCTGGCCGTGATGATATCGTTTCTGCTGATGGCGGCTCTTTTCGGGAGTTTTCTCCATCCGCTTGTTATCCTGATCACGGTTCCGTTTGCCTCCCTCGGAGGGTTTCTAGGGCTTTTTATCCTTAACCTGTTCACGTACCAGCCGCTTGATATACTGACGATGCTGGGTTTTGTTATTCTCATAGGGATAGTCATTAACAACGCCATACTCATAGTCCACCAAGCGCTTAACAACATCCGGGCGGGCATGGAACAGCAGGAGGCCATACGCGAATCGGTAAGGGTGAGGATAAGGCCGATCTTCATGAGCACCCTCACGAGCGTATTCGGCATGCTTCCCCTTGTGCTTGCCCCGGGGGAAGGCTCTGAGCTTTACAAGGGCCTTGGAAGCGTCGTGGTCGGCGGACTTGTTCTCTCCACGGTCTTCACCCTGTTTCTGATCCCTTCCGTTTTCAGCCTCATGCTAGAGTTCCGAAGAAGGCCCTCCTTCTTATGAAACCGGTTTTGTTTGTGGCATAATAAATTCCCTGACTGAAATTGACAATCATTTGGAGGGAATCTTAAATGGCTAAGACGAAATACAGGGTGGAATCCGACTCGATGGGAAAGATGAAAGTTCCCTCGGACGCTTATTACGGGGCGCAGACGGCAAGGGCGGTTGAGAACTTTCCCGTGAGCGGACGCACTCTTCCAAGGGAATTCATAAGGGCGATGGGTCTTGTGAAACTGGCCGCCGCGCATACAAACGCAGAACTCGGATTCTTGAAGAAGGGTGCCGCGCGGGCCATAGCGAGAGCCGCGCAGGAGGTTGTCGACGGGAAGCTTGACGATCATTTCGTGGTGGACGTTTTTCAGACGGGTTCAGGCACCTCGACAAACATGAACACGAATGAAGTGATAGCCAACAGGGCGACCGAGATACTTAAGGGAAAGACCCGGGTGCATCCGAACGACCATGTGAACATGGGTCAGTCAAGCAATGACGTGATCCCCACGGCCATGCATGTCTCTTCCCTTGAAGCGATAGAAAAAGACCTCATACCGTCGCTTGAGTATCTTCGCGACGCGCTCTCGAAAAAGGCAAAGGAGTTTGATCACATAGTAAAGATAGGGCGCACCCACCTTATGGACGCTACCCCTATACGGCTCGGTCAGGAGTTCAGCGGGTACGCGAGCATGGTTGATCACGGGATCTCGAGATTAAAGAGGACAAGAACCGACCTTTCAGAACTTGCCATAGGAGGGACCGCGGTCGGCACGGGGATAAACACCCACAAGGATTTCGGAAAACAGGTGGCGGCGAGGATAACCGAGGCTACGGGGGTTAAGTTCAGGGAGGCTAAAAACCACTTCGAGGCCCAGGCGTCAAAGGACGCGGTTGTCCAGGCAAGCGGAGCACTCAAGACGGTCTCCGTGAGCCTCATCAAGATAGCAAATGACATACGGTGGCTTGGAAGCGGCCCGCGCTGCGGCTTCGGAGAGGTCCTTCTGCCTGCGATACAGCCTGGTTCGTCCATTATGCCCGGGAAGGTTAACCCGGTGATCGGCGAGTCGGTTACACAGGTCGCGGCCCAGGTGATCGGCAATGACGCGGCGATAACGATCGGAGGGCAGTCGGGGAATTTCGAGCTCAACGTGATGATGCCAATGATGGCGGACAATCTCCTTCAGTCGATAAGGCTTCTCTCGAGGGTATGCACCGTGTTTGTCGACAAGTGCATCTCCGGGATAGAGGCGGATGAAGAGCGCTGCGGGGAAACCATCGAGCAGAGCCTCGCCATGTGCACCAGCCTAGCGCCGATCATAGGTTATGACAACGCGGCTGCGATTGCGAAGGAAGCCTACGCTTCGGGGAGCACCGTAAGGGAAGTTGCCAGGCAAAAGGGAGTGCTTTCAGACGAGGAACTTGACAGGGTTCTTGATCCGCTGTCGATGACAAAGCCGACTTCCTAGGCCATGGGCCCGGATAGCAGTTTGACTATGTAGAGTATTTTCGGCGGAAATTTGAATAATGAGGAAAATTCTTTTAGTTTTTCTGCTTTTTTTGGCGATTCCGGTTTCTTCTTACGGAAAAGAAGAGGGTTACAAGACCTATACCAATATCGGAGAACTTAAACCGCCGGCTGTAACCATCTCGCAGGTTCTTTCCTCCCGGGATGAATTTGACAGGAAAATATTTACCCTTGAGGGGCAGGTGGGTGAACTGGAGT
Source organism: Candidatus Dadabacteria bacterium (assembly GCA_009837205.1). Taxonomy (NCBI): domain Bacteria; kingdom Pseudomonadati; phylum Thermodesulfobacteriota; class Candidatus Dadabacteria; species Candidatus Dadabacteria bacterium. The sequence goes on from VXTZ01000003.1 coordinate 30,031, forward strand.
TCAAGAAGATGGCGAACGGAAGGAAGTTCACCCTGTTTCAGTTTTTCGAAGACGATCCGGAAAAAGGAATAAACATTTACGCAAGAGGGTTCGTGGAAGGCATTGAGAACGGGAGCAGAGTAAGGATCTGGGGTCGCTACAGCAAGCATAAAAGATATTTTCTTTCCAAGCGCAAGAACATCATGAAGGCGAAGAAGATCCATATTCTTCAGGAGATTCCGGAAGCGCTAGAAGACCTGCCTGTAGAGAAAAATTCTTCTTAAAAGATATCTAAATATGCATCTAGGTATACATTTAATTGACATTTTAGGCGGAGTTCCGTATACTTGAAGCACGAGACAGGAGGTAGTTATGGAGGACTTACTAACTAATAAAACCGCTTCATTAACCGAATTTCGTGATCCCAAGAACGTGATTAGGAAAGCCGGTGGCAAACCCGTTGCCATATTAAATCGCAATAAGCTTGAAGGTTATTTTGTGCCTGCTTCCGCTGTACATAAAATCAGCTTTGAGCTTGCTGATTCTGATGAGGTTGATGCTGCTATTGCAAAACGCAAAGACAAGATACAACCAATCTTGGATTACCTGAAAGATAAATAGGCATGAAATATTTATCACCCGAGAAGGTGGTTGCCATGCACGAGCAGATCATTAGACCTGACGAATTGCAAGGCGTGGCCCGGAACAAGTATATAGAATCAGTTTTGGCACGTGTCGACAACCGCATCGCCTACGGGTTGATTGAGGATGTGTTTGAACTTGCTGCCTGTTATGCATGTTGTATTGCTGTTGGTAATGCGTTTAATGACGGTAATAAGAGAACAGCATTTAAGGCAATGGATACTTGCTTGACTATAAACGGTATAGAGTTGGATTTTGACACGGCGGAAGCTGGTGACATGATGATTAAAGCCGCCCAAGGCTTTATTGACGAAAGGGAACTGGCGGAGTGGCTTAGAACCCTGGCTCAAGAGAATTTTCGAACTCAAGGCGGTTAAAATGACTGCGGATATTAAAAAGGGAAAAGCTGGAATGCTTTTTGAGGATTTCCTTAAAGAGTTGGGAATTTGCGAGGAAACGACCAAGCGGGCTGTGAAGCGCGTTCTGGAATTTTTGACTGCTCAAGAAGAGATAAAGAAATGTCCCAAAAGTGGAAACGCCCAACCAGTTTGAAGCGTTATTTGGACCTTCAAGAGTCCCGAATTCATACTAGATGAAGCTTATCTATCACCCTAAAGAATTCACTTTTAAAGATCTTTTCAAAAAATACGGACTTAACCCAAGTGATGAGACAACCCTTTTCCTTCTTCCGGGGGTCTCGGTTGTGCAGGAAATAGAAGATTGCTACTCTGGCGTAGGTGTGTGGGGAAAAAACCTGCTTACGTTTAATGAACTCTCGGATTTTGTAAACGAAGCATCCCCAAACCTGAAGAAGAAAAGGATATCGAGAACCCAGACCTTATCGATAACCAGAAAAGCGGCGGAGTCGGTCTCGGGGAACCTTGAGGTTTTCGGGGAATTCTCGCAGAACCGGGATTTTCTAAACGCCACGGCTTTGATTATTTCGAAACTGAAGCAAAGCAAGATTGCCGCAAGGGAGCTTGTCGGGTCTGCCAGAACAATCAAGGCGCGGAGCTTGAAGAAGAAACTCTCGGATACAGGGCTTGTTTACGAAAAATACGAGGCGCTTATCACCGAGAGAGATTTTCTTGACGATGCGGATTCTGTCCGTGTCGTTTCAGAAGAGTTGGAGAGGGAAGGGCTTACGCCGTTTTTCCCGTCTGCAAGAAAGCTTGTTATCTTCGGGTTCTCCGATTTTACTCTCTGCGAACTTGACGTGATAAAAGGCCTTTCCTCGGCGGTTCCGGAAACTTTCTTTTTCGTAAGCGACTTCGGCGATCTGGATGAATACAGAGACTGTTTTCTGGGCAGATTCAGCGAAGCTTCCGTGGCCTGTGAAGAAGATTCCGCAATAACAGACGAAATTCCGGCAACCAGGACGCAAAGCGAGTTCAATGAGTTCCGGGACTCTCACGATGAGATCGAGTACGTCTCAAGAAAGATCAAAAAGCTCATTGTTGATGAGGGACACAAAGCTTCTGATTTTAAGGTTCTCGTCAGGTCATCGCAGAAAAGAGGTCAGTCCATAGCACATATATTCGAGAAAAACGGAGTCGCGGTTGACCTCAGAAACTCCGGAACCCTGGCGGGGAGCGTATACGGGCGCCTCGCGGGCGATATTCTTCGCCTCAAGTCAGGCAATTTTCACAGAAACGACCTGATCGGACTTCTTCGCAACCCGCTTTTTTCTCTCTATCTGGGAGAGTCTGAGTTCTCGCAGTGCTGCACCAACCTTGTAAAGGAGATTTCCTCCGCAAGCGTTTCTTCCGAAGACAGGAAATACAGAACCATAAGCGGTATCTCGGGCTGGAAGAGGGTTCTCGAACACATAGTGGAGCGGGACGCCCAGCTCTCCTCAGTCGCCCGTGATATAGACATGGCGCTTGATTCCGTATCGTCAAAGTTCGGCAGAAGAACTTTTTCAGCGATGACTTCTGATCTTAGAAAGATTTTCTCAGAACTCAGGGTTTCTGAGAATTCGGCACTGCTTATAGAGAGAAATCAGACCACCAGGGAGTGTTTCGATGAGTTCTTCTCTTTTCTAAGGGAGCTTTCCTTCTCTTACGGAGAGTTTGATTTCCGGGTTCCAGACCCTGGAGAGTACCTTCTTTTTCTGGATGAGTTCATGGGAGAGAGGACGGTTCCCTATAAAACCCCCTGCGACGGCGATTCGGAAAGGGTGAGCGTTACCGATTTCTCCGCGGCCCGCGGAATAAACCCGAAGTTTCTTTTTCTGGTCGGCCTTTCGGACACTTCTTTTCCTTCCGCTCTTCCCGCGGATCCCGTGCTTAAGCCCAGGGAGAAGGCGGAAATAAACCGGGTGCTAAAAAAAAGAGTTTTTGACGAGGAAGGTCTTCATTACGAAAAGGAAAAGCATCTTTTCTCTACCCTTGGCGCCGCAGCTTCCGAGAAAGTGTTTTTTTCCTGCTTCCGCTACGACCAGAAGTCAAGGGATGTAAACCGCTCTGATTTTCTTGAGGAGGCGGGGATCTCCCCTCAGGCGCGACGCTCTGAGAGCTTCTCGGAACCGGGAGAGATATTCTCGGGGGAAGATGCCCTGTTTCACTGTTTTTCACCCTCGGGAACATCGGATGTCGCCCCGGAGCTTGTGGAGGTTATAAGAGAGCACTACGGTTCGGATATGGTCGGTTATCTCTCAGATGGCATCTCCGCTGAGAGAAAAAGACTCGAGCTTGAGGGTGATTACACGGACTTCGAAGGGGTTCTCCGAAACGCCCCTCCGCGACCGGACACTTTTTCACCCACAAGGCTTGAGACCTACGGGACATGCCCCTTCATGTATTTTTCGAAGGAAGTGCTGAAACTGGGAAAGGTCGAGGACCCCGAGGAACAAAAGGCGTCGCAGCTTGACCTTGGCTCACTTGCCCACGAGATACTGAAGGAGTTCATGGAGACAGTTTTCGCCGAGGGTTCCGGCTGGCCTGATGCAAGCCGCGTTGCCGAGGTCTATGAGAGACTCAGAAGGAAGCACGAAACGAGACCGGGAGTTTTCTCCCATCTGCCGAAGAACGTGGCTGAGATTGGGAAGAAAAGGTTTTTTGACTGCATTTTGCCGAACTTCATCGCCGATGAGATTCAAAGAATCGGAAAAGATGAATTCATCCCCCGGTTTTTTGAAAAAGAAGTGAAGTTCCGCATCGGGAATGCCGAAATCAGCGGAAAAGTGGACAGGGTAGACGTCCACAGAGACGACGAGAAAAAGGCCGCGGTTGTCGATTACAAGATCGGAGGGGTAAAAGGCAGAAAATATTTTGATTTTGAAAATCTCCAGATCCCCCTTTACCTGAAAGCGTTGTCTGAAGAGGGGGCGGTTCCCTCCAGAGGCTCCTATCTTTCAATCGGGAAACCGGGAGACAGCGTTTCTTCCCGGGATCCTTCTCTGGAGGAAGCGGCTTCGCTTGCGGAGTACTACGTGGAGAACATAAAAAAAGGTTTTTTCCCTCCGTATGTGGGGAAAAAAGAGAAGAACCAGGAAGCCCACTACCTCGAGATGTCCAAGGGTCGTCCCTGCTCTTACTGTGATTACGCTGACCTTTGCAGGGTAAAAGACGGGGTGGTAAGGAGAACCGGGCATTCGCGGGGATAAACTATGGAGAAAGTTTCCAACTTCTTAGATCTTAACGAAGAGCAGTCCCTGATACTTCGCCCGGCAAGAAAAGTGGCGGTCAGGGCGGGAGCGGGCTCGGGAAAGACAAGAGCCATAATAGCTAGGTATCTGGGGATTCTGGAAGGGGGAGAAGCGGATATTCCTCAAATTGTGGCCGTTACCTTTACGGAGAACGCCGCTGCGGAACTGAGATCCAGAATAAGTTCCGAAATCACGAGATATATCAAGGATTACGGCCACAGGGGGAATATAGCCGAGGGTTGGCGCAGGAAGTTCTTCTCCGCTCCCATAGGAACTATCCACAGCTTCTGCTCAGGGATACTGAGGGAAAACGTCTTCGATTCAGGACTTCCGCTTAACTTCTCCGTAATTGAAGGTTCCGAAGAGGACGCTTTTTACGAACAGAATATCGGCAAGTTTCTTCTGATGAAGATCGGGGAAGACGATCCAAAGCTGAAGAGGCTTCTCGAGATGGAATCTTATGATTACGCTCAGATTCTGAAGATCATAGCGATGATACTGAAAGAAGCGGCAAGGCTCCATATGACACCTCCTTTTTCCTACTGCGGAGAGAGACCCGGCCCCGAAAAGCCTCCCCCGGAAGCGCTTGAATCCATGGATAAAAGGCTTCGCGCGAGGATCGAGGACTATATCTCCGTTCTTTCGTCCCGTTCTGAGAGGAGAAAACAGGCTCTTCAGGACCTAAGCGGAAAAATAGACATGACTCTGGGTCTTGACCCAAATATCCGCTACCTGAAAGCCGTTTACGAAGAGGCGAGAAATGAGATGAAAAAGTCCGAGGTTGAGCAGTCGAGGCTTGCGCTTGTTGATACGGTCTTTTCAGTCATGGGACATTATGATTCGGAAATCAACTCTATCTATCTTGATTTATCGGGCGACGCGTATGGTTTTCTTAGGCAGAGGAAAATCCTTGAGGAGAAAATAGAGTACGAGGACATGATACGTCTCACAATTGAACTCCTCGAAAAAAATCCTGAAATACTAGGCTATTACAGAAACTTCCTGAAGTTTATTATAGTTGATGAATTCCAGGACACCGATTCCCTTCAGCTCAGGTTGATGAACCTTCTCACAGACGGCGACTCCAGAGGCAGTCTTATTGTGGTCGGTGACGTGAACCAGTCCATCTACGGCTTCAGGGGGGCCGAGCCCGAGACGTTCGGGAAGATACTTCAGGCCGGGGATTTCGAGAAGATATCCTTTGCGGCCAATTACCGCTCTCGCGGCAGTCTCATAGACTTTTTCAATGTTTTTTTCGCCGACACTTTTCCCAAAGGATATTACGAAGAGATGACAGCCCCCGTACCTAAGAGTGGTTCCGGTATCTCGGTGGAAATCATCGCGTGCGAAGGAGCGAAGCCCGATGCGGCTATTGAACTTGAGGCCCGCGCCGTGGCGTCGAGGATAAAGGAGGTACAGAAGGAATCTCCGGAAGAAATTGCTCTTCTGTTCAGAAGGTCTTCAAACGTCTCTGTCTACGAGAAGGCCCTTGCGCGGGAGGGTATCAGGTTCCAGTCACGCATAGGGCGCGGTTTCTACGATCTTCCCGAGGTAAGGGACGTCATGTCCATGCTCAGATACCTGCTTGATCCTCAGGACCTGCTGGCCTGGGCGTCTGTGCTCAGGTCTCCTTATTTCGGGGCGTCGGATGACGAGCTTTTCTCCCATTTCCGGGTAGGGGGAGGAGAAAACGGCTCCAGGGTCGGGCAATACCTTCGTTTTCTTGATGAAAAAAGAAGGGAATACGTTAACGGAGATGCATTCGGGGCGGTCGATTTTGCTGTAAACGGGCTTGGTTATTCCTCCGCGGCTCTGGCGCTCCCGGACGGCAAGGCCAAATACCTCAACCTCAAAAAAGTTCTTCTGATGGCAGAGAATCTGGTCTCACACAAGGGATACGGGCTTTGCCAGGTGGTTGAGCACTTTGATTCCATGCGCGGAAGTTATGAAGAAGAGCAGGTTTTTGAGGAAACAGACGACAGCGGGGTAGTGAAGCTTATGACGGTTCACGGGGCGAAGGGGCTTGAGTTTCATACCGTTTTTCTCTGCAACACTAACTACAGAAGGGTCGTGCCGTCTGAAAGGGTGATGGCGGATATCGAAAAAGGTTTTGTAGTCAGATATCCGGCCTCCTCTTCGGATAACTGGGAAGAGCTTAAATCCCGCGTCGAGAGAAAAGAAACCGAGGAGGAGAGAAGAGACCTCTACGTGGCCATGACCCGGGCCAAGGAAAGACTTTTCATATGCTTAAGCGGCCGCCGTCTGGCCAAGGAAGACCGGATCCAGGTGGAAAAGGGAAGCTTCGCCGAACTTATTGATTCGAAGCTCTCCCTCTCTTCCCGGTGTCTTGAGGAACCGCAAGGATTTACAGACGACACATGGGGAATTTCTTTCCCGGGTCTCTACGAGGGAGAAGCTTCAGAAGAACCTGACTCAGCCTCGGATACTCCATCCGTGGAAACGAAAACTCCTTTACGGCTTAAATACATGGAACCCACATACGGCAGGGAAGATAAGCCAAAGCGGGTGGAGATCTCCCCGCTTCCAGACCTGTTTTCTCCTACTGACCGCTTAAAGGATCCGGAGAGAGTGGGGAGCATAATGCACAGGTTCCTTGAGGTCTGGGATTTCAGGGAGGAAACGGCCGAGAAAGAGATTGAGTTCGTTCTGGGGGAATTCCTCGTCTCAAACCCGAATATGAAGGAACTGCTGCTGGAACTTTCCTCGAATTTTCTAGAGTCCGAGCTCTTTTCCTTTATAGGCGAGGCTCGGGAAATCAGAAGAGAGCTTAAATTTGTCTTTGATCCCGGTGAGGGTGCTTCGAGAAGGGGCAGAATAGACCTTCTGACGGAAGAGGATGGGGGAATGCGTCTTTTCGACTACAAGTACAGAAAATCGATGAATGAAGACGCCCGTGAGGCTTACGAAGAGCAGATGGACGGTTACCGCGAAGCCATACGCTCAAGATTCGAAAAACCACTGCTTTCGCGCCACATAGTTCTTATCCCGCAGGTTGAGCTTGTCTCCATATAAGAGTTCCATGGAAAAAACGGTCGTGATAATCCCGGCGCTTAACGAAGAGCGCTCCATAGGGCAGGTGATTGGGGATATTCCCCGGGACCTCGTTACGGAGACAGTGGTCGTTAACAACGGCTCGACCGACTCCACAGCAAGCGTTGCCTCGGGTTGCGGGGCTACGGTTATAGATGAAGAGAGGAGGGGGTATGGGCAGGCATGTCTTGCAGGGATAGATTACATTAAAAGTTCTTCGTATCCACCTGATATCATAGTGTTTTTGGATGGAGACTATTCTGATTATCCGGGAGAAATGAAAAACCTCGTCTCACCGATAATCGAGGACGGATACGATCTCGTCATAGGGTCAAGGACCATCGGCGAAAGACAGAAAGGGGCGCTTCTGCCCCAGGCCCTTGTGGGCAACTACGTGGCTACTAGGCTTATAAAACTGTTTTACGGAGTGAGCTTTACCGACCTTGGTCCCTTCAGGGCCGTAAGATACGACAAGCTCCTTTCTCTTGGCATGAGAGACAGGACTTTCGGATGGACGGTTGAGATGCAGGTAAAGGCCGCCAAGAAAGGACTTCGCTGCACCGAGATTCCGGTGAGTTACAGGAAGAGAATAGGAACTTCAAAGGTAACCGGAACAATCACGGGAAGCTTTATGGCCGGGGTGAAGATCATCTGGATGATATTCAGGCAGCTTCTTTCATAGGGTTTCTTGCTGGCGCGTCCCCGGCAGGATTCGAACCTGCGGCCTCAGGATTAGGAATCCTGCGCTCTATCCAACTGAGCTACGGGGACACAGAAGGGAAAATGAGTCTACCCGCTTAGGTCTCTGCTTCAAGGGAAAGCGAATCTTATCTCAAAGACCTCGGACCAGTTCTTTCCGGTGATAAGGAAAGTACGGGAGGAGGATTTCCAGGCGATTCCATTTAGCACTCCGGCCTCGTGCGCGAAACTGAGTCTTTCCCTGAGTTCCCCTAGGTTTATCCGTCTCTCCACCATGCCGCTGTAGGAATCTACGACCACTATATCGTCCGAGTTCCATATGTTGCAGTAGATTTTTCCATCCACATATTCAAGCTCGTTAAGCATGGTAACTGCCGATCCATTCTCCTTTACGCTTAACACTTTTGTTATCCCGAAGTTCCTAGGGGAAAGAAAATACAGTTTTTCGGTTCCGTCGCTCATTATGAGTTGAGTTCCGTCGTCTGTAAGTCCCCAGCCTTCGGTGAAGTAGGTAAACGACCCTTTCTGCTGCAGGCTCTCTTTGTCGTATATGAAGCCCTGTCTGGACCTCCAGGTGAGCTGGTATATGCTGTCGCCTATTATGGTAAGACCTTCGCCGAAAAACCTCGCGGGAAGGTTCACCCTTACAAACACTGCTCCCGTGACCGGGTTGATCTTTCTAAGAGATGAGTTTCCGTAAAGCCCGGTACTTTCATAAAGAAAACCATCTCTGTAGACAAATCCCTGAGTGAAGGCAGTCAGGTCGTGGGGGAAAGAGTAGAGTACATTGAAAGCAGTCCCAACGGGATAATTTCCCTTGTTTTCCGTCGTGAAACATGAGGAAAAAATAAGGAGAAAGAGGCAGACAAGACCTGCCACGCCCGCAAGGGGATTTATTCGTTTATGATGCTCCTTCCCCACAGGGCTTATTCTAAGCCATAAATACTTTTTTTGAAACTTCGAATTATATAGAATCCTACCAAGCTCTTAGGTTTTGATTTTCCCTCCTGCATTCCATAGAGCGCGTGCTTAATGTTCTTTGACCTTTCCCCATGTATTTATTGCATTTCAACTTCAGCCTTGATTTAATAAAATGGCTGTTGGCCGTCATTGTTATTTAAGTTCGGTAAAAAAATTATTGGAGAGGTAATTAGCGTGAAGATTAAAATACACGGGATTTTCTTAAGTCTGTTTTTTGCACTTGGTGTTAGTTTCTTATTCGGCACCGACGCGTCCGCTCATGAATACAGGGGTTATTCCCATAGTCCAGACCTCGATATAAGTGTGGAAAACGTTGGTGTTGGAGACGAGGCTTCCATAGAGAAAATGGCCCGTCACCTGGCAGAGCACATCGCACTGGTTCAGGAGGACTCAAACCTTAGTCGCCCGGAGCAAGCCAGAGAGTTAGTGATATTGGGACAACGGACGAGAGAGCTGGGAGTCTTCAATAATGGTGAAGTCTACTCCATCCTTGTAAACCCCGAGGGATATATAGTGAACCATGGATTGTATCCCGACCTGCATTTCAAAAAATATTTTCCTTCCTTTGAGTTTAGAAATGGAGACGGCATGACGACCACAACCATGGAGACTCTGCTCGACAGCGAGGAACCGACATGCGTAGATTACCACTATGACGGAGAAGATAGAATGGTATGTGCAATGAGCGTGGACATCTTCTCCTCCGGTGGCCGTACAATCAATGTAGTGGGTTTCCATCACGCAAGGGATGACTACAATCTAATCGAGAGGGACAATCCTAACTGTAATGATCCCCTGTTCAGCCTTCCTGTTACCGCAAAGCAGGTTAACGATGAACAAGATCCGCAAGAGAAGGAAGAATCGCTTGTACAGTATGTGAAAGCAGTTGCCGAGGGATTGAAGGCACGCCAGGACAGGATAGCACTGCAGCTATTGAGAGATGAACCCGGACTCGTCTCCATTGCCACAGGGCTTGTTCCGGGCAGCACACCGGAACAGGTACAGTCTGCGGAGGAAGAACTCGGAGAAAAATCTGTCCGGATAGCTCTCAGTACAACAGGCTGTCTTGCCAGAGGAGATTACGGGGAGGGTTCTATATATCCCTTCATGCTGTCTCCCGAGGACGGCACCGCAGTCATAAACGGGCTCGATTTCCATCTCTATGGACTAAGCGTCTCATTAACCGACCCTGACCCGATTCAGTGCGACGGAGCAAATATTCTGGAAGCTTTTCGCAATGCAGTGACAGATGGAAGCGGGGACCTGGCAGATTTGGCAGTGGGGAATCACGGTTTCGTCACATATCATTGGGACCATCCCGAGACTCTTGAGGACAACAACGAGGGCTATCTTGAAAAAAACGAAGTCCCGGGTTTCTCTATAAAGAAAGGCTATATTGAGGTGATAGACGTAACACCACCTTTTGCTCCTTCGGATACTCCCCCGTCTTGGCGTATCGTCGGTTCAGGAATTTATCTCGACAACGCAGAATATTGCAAAGAAGATGACGAAGGGTGCGCAATTGCCGCAACCACCCATACGCCTCAAAGTAATTTGCTTAACCTGTTTTTGATAGCATTTGTCTTGTTCTCGGCCGTTTTTCTGAGAAAACATATTTAGATAGAGCGAGCGAAACAAAGGAACCGGGAATTTTCTCCCGGCTGAATATAACCTCTGAACTTCCCCTTGACAGCACACAGGTTTTTGCTAGAATTAAAAACAAATTTAGACAAGACTAAAATAATTTTTTGCCTGTCTGAATCTTAAGCGGCTTTTGCTGGGATAAAGAGAAAAAAAGATGCTTTCACAATCAATAGAGGATTACCTGAAGACCATTTACGAGGTTGAGACTTCCGAGGGAAAGGTTTCGACCAGTGCGCTTTCTGAAAAACTGGGCGTGTCTCCGGCTTCAGTGACGAGCATGGTGAAAAAGCTCTCGGAGAAAAAGCTCATAACCCACAAGCGCTACCAGGGAGTGAAGCTTACTCCCGCTGGCAGGAAAATAGCTCTTGAGATAATCAGACATCACCGGCTTATCGAGCTTTACCTCAAGGAGGCGCTAGGTGTTCCCTGGGACCAGGTGCACCAGGAAGCCGAGAAATGGGAACACGTGCTCTCAGAGGATCTTGAAGACAGGATCGACAAGTTTCTTGGTTATCCTGTCACCGACCCGCACGGCTCACCGATCCCGCGCCGAGACGGCACAATGATCGTGAGGGAGTGCGACGCTCTTGTGGATGTGGAGCCGGATACCTTGGTGAGAGTGGTTGAAGTGAGCGATCATGACCCGGAACTGCTTCGTTACCTGGGCGGGATAGGTCTTTATCCCGAGACCGAGATGACGGTTGTTTCGAAGCAGCCTTTTAAGGGCCCCATAATCGTTGAGCTGACCGGGAAGGAATATCCCATAGGGCGAAACGCTGCCAAGTACATACTGGTTGAGAAAGCGAACAACTGAGAGAGGAAAAAATGAGAATGATAACGGGCATAAGGTTCTTTCTGCTTTCTGCGCTGCTGGTGCTCTGCGGAGCCTGCGCTGAAAGCAGCGGAAGCGTAAAAAGAGAAGGCACGATAAAAGTGGTTACTACCACCGCTATGATCGGAGACCTGGTCAAGAACGTCGCCGGGGAAAAAGCGGAGGTCGTCTCGCTTATGGGAACCGGGGTTGACCCGCATCTTTACAAGGCGAGCGCCGGGGACGTGGAAAAGCTTGCCGGAGCCGACATGATTTTTTATAACGGCCTTCACCTTGAGGGAAAGATTACGGATGTTCTTGCGCAGATGAAAAAAAGCGGCATATTCACCGTGGGCGTCGCGGAGGGAATCGACAAGTCCCTGCTTCTTTCTCCCGAGGAATACGAAGGATACTACGATCCGCATATCTGGTTTGATGTCACTCTGTGGAAAAAAGCGGCCAAGATTGTCATGGAGGCTTTCTCACTCTACGACCCGCAAAACGCCGGTATCTACAAGCAGAACGCCGAATCCTATCTCAAAGAACTGAGCCTTTTACAGTCTTACATACAGAAGAAGATAGCCTTGTTGCGCCACGAAAGAAGGGTGCTTATAACGGCCCACGACGCTTTTAATTATTTCGGAAGAGGTTACGGATTTGAGGTAATGGGGCTTCAGGGAATAAGTACCGATTCTGAAGCGAGCGTTGCGGATATACAGAATCTCTCAAGGGTAGTTGCCGAGCGAAAAATTCCGGCAGTTTTCGTTGAAACTTCCATCTCTCCCAGATACATGCGTGCCCTTCGGGCCTCGGTGAAGGCAAGAGGTTTTGATGTCCGGATAGGCGGCAGTCTTTACTCGGACTCGATGGGGAGCCCGGGAACAGAAGAGGGCAGCTACATAGGGATGTTCAGAAGCAACGTGGATACTATCGTGGAATCCCTCAGCCGCAGTATCGAGGTTGCCGATTCCAAAGTCGAAGCCGCCGGAGATGGGTAATGAGCAGCGGAGAGCAGAATCCGGCCGTTCCGGCAGTCCGTGTGACGGACCTTACCGTCGCTTACGGCGACAAGACCGTTCTCTGGGATATAGACCTTGAGATTCCAAGCGGGTCGATGGTCGCCGTCGTGGGACCAAACGGCGCCGGCAAGACAACCCTGATAAAATCCATCCAGGGACTTGTTCCGCGCGTTGCGGGAGTCGTCTCCATCCACGGCAAACCTTACGAGAAACAGAGGAAGGAAGTGAGTTACGTTCCCCAGAGAGGTTCTGTGGACTGGGATTTTCCCACCTCCGTAGTGGATACGGTGAAAATGGGGAGTTACGGAGACTTGGGATGGATAAGGCGTCCCGGAAAAAAGGAGCATGAAAAGGCGCTCAGCGCCCTTGAAAAAGTCGATATGCTTGAGTTTGCCCAGAGGCAGATAAGCCAGCTCTCCGGAGGGCAGCAGCAGAGAGTTTTTCTCGCAAGAGCCCTTGTTCAGAGCGCGTCGGTTTACCTTCTGGATGAACCTTTCCAGGGAGTTGACGCTACGACCGAAAAAGCGATAGTCAGGATACTGAAAGAGCTTGCCGCTGGGGGAAAGACTGTGCTTGCGGTTCATCACGATCTTAACACCGTTTCCGAGTACTACGAGCGAATCGCCATTCTGAACGTGGGGCTTGTGGCCTCGGGGAGGGTGGATGAGGTCTTTAATTCCGAGAATCTCATGAAGGCTTACGGAGGCAAGACCTCCTTTTTCCCCGAAAGAAAATCGGCCAAAAGGGCAGTGTGATGCTTGAATTTGCTGTTGAGCTTTTCTCTGACTATACGGCCAGGACCATTCTCTTGGGAGCGGCTTCCCTGGGCATTGTAAGCGGCGTGGTCGGCTCTTACGCGGTGCTTAGAAAGCAAAGCCTCGTAGGCGACGTCATGTCGCACGCGGCCCTTCCCGGAATAGTGCTTGCCTTCCTCATAATGGGAGTAAAGGAACAGCTGCCTATCTTTATCGGGGCTGCGCTCTCAGCCGTCCTGGCGGTTTTTCTGATCAACCTGATTACCAGCAACTCGAGGGTAAAAACCGACAGCGCGATGGGGATGGCGCTTTCTGTCTTTTTCGGGCTTGGCCTTGTTCTTCTTACCTACGCGCAGAAGATGCCGGATGCCAACCAGGCGGGGCTTGATAAGTTTCTTTTCGGCCAGGCGGAAGCGCTTGTCGGAAAAGACGTTCTTGTTATAGGTGTCACGGGGTTTTTCGCCCTTTTGGTTGTGGGACTTTTCTGGAAAGAGTTCAAACTTCTTTGCTTCGATCCGGATTTCGGAGGCACTATGGGTTTTTCCATGAAGTCTCTGGACCTGCTTGTTACGGCCGTCATAGTTTCGGCGATAGTGATCGGGCTGCAGACAGTAGGGGTCGTGCTTATGAGCTCAATGCTCATTGCCCCCGCGGTTGCGGCCAGACAGTGGACCGGCGGTATGGGCTCGATGGTGATTCTTGCGGCTTTGATAGCGGCCGTCTCCGGCGTAACGGGTGTTGCGCTGAGTGCCGGGCTTGAGAACGTGCCAACGGGACCCGCGGTTATAGTCTGCGTGAGCGCCGTCGCTTTTTTCTCGGTTCTTTTCTCGCCGAACGGGTTTTTCACCCTGAGATTCAAAGACGCCAGGAGCAGAAGGGAGATAAAGAAGGATTACGTCTTAAAAGCCCTGCACGATCTGGCTCTTGAGCATAACGACCCCGGCTACGCGCATTCCGAGAAGCTGCTTGCGCTTGGAAGCGAGAAGGGGTTTAACGTGCGAAAAAGTCTTTTGCAACTGCAGGAGGCGGGGCACGTGGAGAGAGCGGGGGAAGAGAACTGGCGGCTCACCCCAAGCGGTATTCGCGAGATCAGAAAGCTTTCACCGGTGGGGAGTAACGGATGAGCCCGCATCAGTTTGATATACAGCTGGTAGCCGTCATAGTTGCGGCTTCATGCGCCATACCGGGGGCGTTCCTTGTTCTAAGAAGAATGTCCATGATGACCGATGCGATCAGCCATTCCATTCTGCTCGGCATAATCCTCGCTTTTTTTCTCGTGAAGGACCTTTCATCGCCGATTCTCATAATAGGAGCCGCCGCAAGCGGGGTGCTTGCGATTTCGCTCATAAAGGCGGTTAACCGCGCAAGGCTGGTCAAAAAGGACGCGTCGATAGGGATAGTCTTCCCGTTTCTTTTCAGCGTGGCGGTCATATTGCTTTCCAAGTATGCGCGAAACGTGCATATTGACACCCACTCCGTGCTTCTCGGAGAGATAGCGTTCGCTCCTTTTAACCGCCTGATTCTCTCGGGTATGGACCTGGGACCCAAGTCGGTTTACGTAATGGGTTCGATTCTTCTTCTGAACCTGCTTTTCATTTCCTTTTTCTATAAGGAGCTTAAGGTGTCGACTTTTGACGAGAGCTTTGCGTCGTCAATAGGATTCCGTCCCCGGCTCATCCACTACCTGCTTATGGCTGTTGTGTCGCTTACATGCGTCGGGGCGTTTGACGCGGTGGGCTCGATACTTGTTATAGCGCTTATAGTGATTCCGCCCTGCTGCGCCTACCTTCTTACGGATTCGCTTTTCAGGATGATTCTTCTGAGCGTGGTCTTTGGAATCTCGGCAGCCGTTTCAGGGTTCTGGGTCGCCAACTGGCTTGACGTTAACATAGCGGGTTCAATGGCTTTTGTGTGCGGGTTGTTTTTTCTCGTGGTTTTTCTCCTTGCTCCCCAAAGGGGACTCTTCGGCATAATAAGAGAAAAAAGGAGACAGAGGATGGACTTTGCCGAGGCTTCGCTCCTCGTGAGTCTTTACAACCAAGAAAGAGGAGATGCGGTAAAGAACCACCCCGACAGCAGGGGCATGTTCCGGTCGGCTGATTTCGCCTCAAAAGTGGTCGAATTTCTGAAGCGCAAAGGGGAGATAGCTGTTGCGGGCGGGAAGCTCTTTCTTACGGATAAAGGTAGGGAAAGGGCACGTATGACCATGGAGGGAAGATAACGGAGGTTCTTAGAGTAGGCGGAGCGGTTCTACTGCTCTTACGGTTCTGGGCTCATCCGTCAGTTCCCCGTCTCTTATTTCTATCTCGCACCCAGGAGCCAGTTGATCACATCTGGGGTTATCTTCTCCCTCTATTCCCGTATTATCCAGTCTGACGGTTATTATTACAGTTTCACTGCCCTCGGCTGATATCTTAATCAATATTTCTCCGTTTAGTTCATCGTCTTCGTCTGTACAATCTTTGTTCCCTTCAATGTCAACTTCTCCATTGAAAGTTATTTCGACTTTTTCTCGGTAAGATATCCCCTTATCATCCTTTATATCTATATCTCCAATTTTAACCACAGATCCGGGGAAAACATTTCTTCTCCCCGAGCCGATTCGAGAAGATTCGTCTCCGGTCTCAAAAATCTGAAGTTGAACTTCCGGGTCGAGATTTCCCTTTAGGGAAAATTTATCGTCCTGTAATATATCCTCTTCAATTGCTCTTACTTCGCAGTTTCGTATATCCCCGTTTTCCACGACACATGCCTTTATGACAAAGCTTGCTTCTTCGTAAGCGGACGGCACATCCCTGATGGTGCCCTCTATCGTTTCTTCATGGGATACATCGGCGTTTCCATTGTTCCCGCTTCCGCCGAAATCAACATCCAGACCGCATCCCGAAACTGCGAATAAGGAAATAAAGAGGAAAAACAGGTAGATTTTCACGGCGCTTGCGCGGGTTTTTGTGTGCATTAAGATTCCTCGATTTTTAATTTGCCTAGCATATAAAGATAACATGAAATTCGTATTAGTTTATTTTCCGCTTTGACACTCCGGGGGATTTTACCGCAATATCAGCCGATATGAAAAAAACAAACGTGCTTTTCATCAATCACTCGGTAAGGGACGGAGGACCGGGAAGAAGCCTTCTCTACATACTGAAGTACATCGACCGGGATAAGATAAACCCTTTTGTGCTCGTGCCGAAACACGACATATTCTCTGAGAGCCTGAAATCCGAGGGCATCTTTGAAAACGTCATAGTCGACCCCAGGTTTCCCGAGAACATACAGAAATCAGCAATGGTGGCGGACACCACACGGGCCCCGGGTCTTATGAGAGTTTTCTCCATAATCATAAACATAGTGAATATGCTCCGTCTGCTTTGCGGTTCCTCTAAGATAATCAGGGAAAACGGAATCGACATTGTCTACTGCAACGGAACCCTTGCAAAAATCGTGGGAACTCTGATCGGGAGGAAAAACAAAAAACCCGTTATCTGGCACGTAAGGAACATACAGCAGACGCGGTTTATGAAATCTTTAATGGAAACGCTCTCGGGGTTTCAGTGCGTGAAGAAGATAATATGCGTTTCCCGCGCCACGGCCAAGCCGTTTGAGAGGGCAAAAAACAAGGTTCACGTCGTCTATAACGGCATTGACCCCGCGGATTTCGACAGGGATTCCGTTCGGGGGTCTCTGAGAGAGGAGTTCTCCATTCCCCCGGATACAGTGCTTGTCGGAAACACCGGAAGGGTGGTTCCGAGAAAGGGCTACGTGGAATTCATCGACACTGTAAGCCGACTTGTCTCAGACGGCAATATCAAAGAGAAAACAAAGTTCGTTATAGTCGGAGATACTCCGTGGTTCTTTCCGAAAAACCACCTGCAGGAGCTTGAGGATCATGCGGAGAGGCTGGGGGTGCGGGATAGCTTTATCTTCACCGGATACAGAAAGGACGTAAGGCCGTATCTTAAGGATTTTGACCTCTTCGTTATTCCGTCCAATTACCCGGATCCTTTCCCGAGGTCAGTGATAGAGGCGATGGCGTTCAGCCTCCCCGTCGTGGGTTTTTCAATAGGGGGAATAGCGGAGGCCATTGAGGACGGAAAGACCGGTTTTCTCTGCGCACCGGGGGATTTTCAGAAGATGGGGGAGAGCGTCTCGATTCTTGCAAGGGACGCGGAGGCCCGGGGTGAGATGGGCCGAAACTCAAGGCGCAGGGTAATGGAAATGTGCTCCGCTGTCGAGCGAACCGCGGACGTACAGAAAATAATACTCGAGGCCCGGTGATCTAGACTTCCTTTCCTTCCCTGTCCCGAAACAGAAGCCTGAGGGGAGATCCTTCGAAGTCCGCGTACTCCCTTAACTTGTTCTCAAGGAACCTTCTGTAGTTCTCGGGGATACCCTTTGCCGAATTCGTGAAGATCGTGAATGTCGGCGGTGCGGTGAAAGGCTGCGAGATGTAGAAAAGCTTGATCTCCTTTCTTTTGTAGACCGGGGGAGGATGGCGTCTTGTAAGGTCTTCAAGGAACCTGTTTAGCTTTCCCGTGGAGATCTTTCTTCTGAAATTTTCCT
This sequence comes from Candidatus Dadabacteria bacterium, assembly GCA_009837205.1. Classification (NCBI taxonomy): domain Bacteria; kingdom Pseudomonadati; phylum Thermodesulfobacteriota; class Candidatus Dadabacteria; species Candidatus Dadabacteria bacterium. Next base: position 47,824 of record VXTZ01000003.1, read on the forward strand.
CCACCCGCTCGACAGCGTCGAAAATTCTCCCGACTTTCTTGCCGGTAAGAGCGGAGATGGTCAGCACGGGGGCGTAGTCAAACCCGGTCAGTTTCTCCTTTGTAACCTCTTCAACTTCTTTGGGGTCCGCTATGTCCTCGGGAGCGAGGTCCCATTTGTTAAGCAGTATTATAAGGGCCCTGTTTCTGCCTTTAATCAGTTCCGCGAGGCGCGAGTCGTGGTGGGTCGGGCCTTCTTGACCGTCTATCATCAGCAGCACGATGTGGGCTCTTTCGATGGACCTTATTGCCCGGAAGACGCTGTGTTTCTCAACCGGGGCGTCTATTCTTGACTTTCTTCTTATGCCCGCGGTATCAATAAAGACGTATCTCTTCCCGTCTTTTTCATAGATGGAGTCAATGGAGTCACGTGTCGTGCCGGGCGTGGAACTTGTTATGAGTCTCTGTTCTCCGAGTATCCTGTTCACCAGGGTGGATTTTCCCACGTTGGGTTTGCCGATAACGGCGATTCTCGTCTCTTCTGACTCTTCCGGTTCTTCCGGTTGCCCGGAGGTTTCTATGCAGGAAGCGATCTGCTCCACGAGTTCGTAGATATTTTTGTTGTGAAGCGCGGAAATCGCCATGAAGTCATCCGTGCCCGTTCCGTAGAATTCGTATGTCTTCAGCACCTGCTTTATGTTTCCATGGTCGATTTTGTTTACGGCGTAGATGACTTTTTTTTCGGTCTTTCGAAGATACCGTACTATCTCGGAATCCTGAGGCAGGACCCCGTCCCTGCCGTCAAAAAGCATCACCACGAGATCCGCTTCCGAGATAGCCACGTCTATCTGCTCTTTTATGAGTGAGTAGTCCTGGTCGTCTTCGCCGAGTGAAAGTCCTCCGGTGTCAACCAGGGTGAACTCCTTTTCCTTCCATCGGGTGTCTTCATAGACCCTGTCTCTCGTGACGCCGGGGATATCCTCTACTATCGTCTTGTTCCACCCTATTATTCTGTTAAAAAGGGTGGACTTGCCGACATTTGGTCTTCCGACTATGGCTACGACCGGCTTTTGCCCGTTCATTGCGTTTCTCCGTTATCGCTTCTGGCAAGAGTATGACCGAAGCCTTGTCTTTTAAAAATTGAAATTGTAGAAAAAATCGACTCCGGGGTTTTCTCCGCCCATCTGGCTTTCAATCGAGAATCTTCTGTTCAGTCTCCATTCGAGGTTGAGCTTGTTGTGCATCTCCGCCGTGTGGTCAAGCGAGGTCTTGGAGGGCGACCTCTCGTAGCCGACGAAGATGTCCCTTGTGACGTAGGAGCCGACTTTTAGCGTGCTGTCCTCAAACCCTCGGTCTCCTTCCTGTATGCTCAGCAGGTCGAGGCCGATCTCAGAGCTTAAAAGCTCAGAGATTCCGCCTGCGGCAACTGCGGTCGCGAATTTCCCCATAAATGCCCTTTGCTGGCTCTGGAGCCTGTTGCTCGAAGCTCCGAAGACTATATAGGAGATTATGTCGATTTCTTCGAGATCAGGAGTGCTTGAGAGAGACAGGTCCGGTTCCCTCAGGTCTCCCGTGACGTTTACGTACACGTCTACATCGCCGGCGTCGTAATAGGCCTTGACGTTGAGATCCGGGTTATTCGATGCCCCCGTAAAATTAAGCGTGGCGTCCTCTATGTCGAAAAGCTTTCCGAAGACCGCGTAATACCCCTCGGATGACACTATGTTTCCCTGCATGTTAAGGTCGCCGCCCGGTTCTTTCTTGAGCCTCAGTTTTCCTCTTGTATTAAAGTTGGCCTCCTTGGTTTTAATCCACGTGCCCGAGGAGATGTCGACTGAGATATCCATCGCGGTTTTTTCTCTGTAAAAACCGGTTTCATTCTGTGCCTCAAGTGAAAACTCGTCGGCCAAGCTTTCGGTTTTCTCTATGAAGCTGATGTCTTTTATGGTTTTTATCCTGCCCGGGTACAGGCGAATTCTTCCCGCGGTGACCTTGGTCTTTCCCGTTATTTCAAGAAATTCGCCTTTTTTTTCTATCTTGAGATCACCGGAGAGATCCGTTTTTATCGAATGAGGATTAAAACGGACTTTCTCCATCTCAAGATTTGCGCGGTAGGTGAAATCGGAGATGTCCATTTTGCCTTTCAGGTAGGCTCTTCCCTGTTTTGAGAGGATTTCCGTTCTTGGCAGGGAGAGTTTTGTTCCGCTGAACGAAAGCTTCGCATGCTCGGTGAAGAGACTGTTTCTGAGCTGGGCAAGAGAGAGTCTTACGTCATTTAGTTCAAGGTTCCCTTTTACACGCGGTTTTGAGAGGGTGCCGTTTAGAGAAAGACTGCCGGATGAAAAGTCGCCATCGATTTTCTCTATCGAACTTGAAAAAATTTTCACGAAACCAAGACCGTACCCGTCCGACTTCAATTCAAGGTCCATCGAAGTTCCCATTACCGCTTCCAGCGGGCTCTGCGCATTTCGCGGAACCAGCAGATCTCCCCGTAAGCTCAGGCTTTCCTTCTGTCCTAGTGAGGATAGCAGGTCCAGAGAAAGTCTTCCTTCTTTGCCACCGAGTCTGATTTTCATATCTCCCGATGCCGGGAATCCGTAAGAGAAGCCTTCCGATCTTATTTCGGCCTGAACTGAAGGAGCGGTAAAAGAACCACTGGCTCGGACTTTTCCGTTGAGAGTTCCTCCCAGGTCGTGTCTGAGATTAAGAACCTTCGATATGATCAGCGGATTAAAGTTTGTTATGTCGGCCCGCAGGTCGATCGTTTTTTCTTTCCTGTCGATTTCTCCCAGAAAGCCGGAGATTCTCCCCTCTCCGTAGGTAAGTTCATCTCCCCGAATGCTTGTCCTGTCAGAAGATATGTCAAGGAGTATATCTCCTTTGTTTTTAAACAGTTTTTCGTCCAGAAGACCTTCAAGATACGTGATCCTTAATCTTTTCTCGTGTTCCATGAGGTCGCTGACGCTGAATTCTGAAGAGGCGTAGGAACCGTCTTTCTTGCTCAAAAGGACTCCCGCGTCAAAGCGAGTTTCCGTTCCCCGAAGCTTTGCCTCGATCGTGTCCGAGTAATTGCCGAGAACGCGGGCCCGTTCTCCCAGCAGGTATATATCAAGCGATACCTTGGGGGCGTTTTCTAAATCAATCCGGGTGCTTGACCTAACGGACATGTCCTGAACTACGAAGTCTTCTTCATAGGCGAAGTTCTCTACGCGCGAGTTCGCCTCGATAAGCGGGGTGGAAATGTCTCCGCTTATCTTTCCGCTTGAGTCTATTTTTCCTAAAACCAGAGGAATCCTTTCGTCAATCTCGGAGAGAAAACTCAAGTCCTGCGTTTTGAATTCAAAAACGCAGTCAATACCCTTCTGCGTTACTTTGGTTTTTTCCGCGGACAGGGAAAATTGATCGGACAGGACGTTAAGCCTGGTTACCTTCAGGGTTCCTTTTTGAATGCTGCCGTCTATCTGGGAGTTTATGTTCGTTATTCCGTATAGTTCGTCTGTTTTAAGGTCGGCGTTTACGCGCAAGTACTTGTCTTTGAAGAATTTGGCTTTTTTCGGTATCGCCCCCTTAAAAGTCGCGCTTCCGTCGACATAGTTGTCAATTGTGATATCCGGGAATTCGAATTTCAGCTTGAATCCTTTTGCCTTTGAGGTCGAATCGAAATCTATACCGTCGTTTCTGAACGTCATGTAACCTTCGATCCGAAGGCTGCTCTGCTCGCTGTCTATTACGTCGAGATAATCGGGTTCGATCCGAAGGGAATAGATTTCCCTGCTCGCCCAGCTGCCGCTTACCCTGAGATTCGAGTTCAGCCTTGAGTCGTTTCCGAACTTAAGCGGGTAGGGGGTGCGGTTGAGTATCTCGGTCAGTTCATCCGTGTTCGCGCCGTTTAGCTCCGCGGTGAGATCAAACCAGTTCTTCTCTTCTCCCGCGAGCCATTTCTTAAAGTCGATGCTGCCCTTCAGGCTTGACTCCCCGAATCCTCCGCCTGCCGTGCCTTCTATAAAGGTCTTTGTCCCTTTAATGGTTACAGGTCTGAGGTCCATCCGAAACGGCTTTCCATTAAGAAAAGAATCGGGTGTCGAGATTTCCATTGTGCCGACCATGTTGTCTAGGGAGTGCATCTTCAGCTTCGTTTTTGCCTTGAGGTTTACTTCTCCCTTTTCAGTTATTCCGAGCGTGTCGAAATACACGGTCATGTCGAATTCGGGGTTCCTCAGGCCTCTCGCGATCCCGCTTCCCCTGACCGGCACGCCCTCGACCTTGAATCCCGCGTCTTTGAATACGCAGTCCCAGGAAGCTATATCGATTTTCCCCTTGAGGTTTCTTATCCTGATTCTGGGGGACACGTAGTCGAAATTTATGTCCTTCGCGTCAAGTTCGACCTTTTTCGTCAGTTCAATGATGTTTATCGAGAATAAAGACTCCTCAACCAGGTCAAATTCCCAGACCTTGTCTCTGGTGCGGTCAACAATCGTAATGCGGGAATCGCGGATTCTGTTATTCGAGAAAATGAGGCTTATTCTTTCCCCTTGCGGGCCCTTGGCGGTTTTGTCCTCGTTCTTCAGCTTCTTGAAATCCCATACCCCGCGGCTGTCCTTTGCAAGAAAAACCCTGAGACCCCGTATCTCCGTGTCGGACAAGTAGAGCTTCTTTCTCGAGATCATTGAGTAAAGAAGCGGGATTGAGTAGTTCGTCGAGAGTTTTTCGATCTTCATGTAACTCTCTCCGGCTATTTTTACTTCAATATCGTTTATCTCCAGTGTGGAGATTATGCTTCCCTCGATATCTCCGAGGCTGATATGGAAATTGGGGATTGAGTTTAGCCTTCGCTCTATGAGGTTTTTTGCGTACTGGCGGCTTCCCTCGGTCTGGGAGAACAGAAAAAGCCCCAGGACAAGGCCGCAGATTACTGCCGTGAATATAAAAAAAATCGTTCTTCGACGCACTGTCCTTAGTAAAAACGCAGGGAACTTCTCTTCTGTTACGCTGTATGGATCTGGATTTTCCTAACAAGCCTATTATACTTAAAAGCCGCCAAATAAAAACAGAACTCACTTGAGGTGCCCGGAAGGTCCTTTCCAAAGAAATGTTCTGTTCGCTGCGGGCTTTTCCCCGTAAAACCGGATCGTGCGAGAGGCAAGTTTGAGATTCCCGAGGCGGTGCGGAAACAGGGTTTCTTTCAGGTTCACTTACGCTATCCGGGCTGCTCTTATGATGTTATAAGCGAAGCTGCTACGGTAATTCGAAGGAGGTTGTTTTAAATGCTAAAGGTGTCCGGAAAACAGGTTGCGGCTGTTTTTGGGATTGTGCTTCTGATCATTGCTCTCATAAAAGTCATCTCCATTGCCGAGATGAGCCCTCCCGTCATATCCTTTGAGCGGGATGTTAAGAGTCTCGGCTTAAAGCCCCTTGATGTGACGGTGTCTGACAAGGGCACAGGGCTTTCCAAGGTGCGCATCTCTTTGCTTGACGCTTACGGGGAATCCGTTCTTGTTGAAAAAGAATACGAGAAAGGAACTAAAAGCGATGTTATAAGCGTGAGAATCAACCCCGAGAAGCTTGGCATAAAAAGCGGCGCAGCGGAACTTCTAATAGAGGCGACTGACCGTTTCATGAATGGTCTTTTCCCCGGAAAAAAAGCCGTTTTCAGCCAGAGAGTCACCCTGGATTTCATCCCTCCCCAGATACAGGAACTCTCGCCCGCGCTGTACATAAGACACGGGGGCGCGGGAGTTGTCATCTACAAGGTCTCTGAGGACACGGTCTCAAGCGGCGTCGAGATAAAAGATCTCTTTTTTGAAGGCTACACGGGATACTTCGAAGACCCCTCGGTACACCTTGCCTTTTTCGCCTACCCGTATAATGCGGAGAAGGGCGAGAAGATAGAAATTCTTGCTACTGACGCGGCCGGCAACGAAACGAGGGAATCTGTCTATTACCGGCTTCTTCGGGCCTCTTACGTAAAGGATGAGATAGGCCTCTCCGAGTGGTTTCTTAAAAGCAAGGTGCTTCCGCTTTTCACCAAGGTCTACGGCTATTCCCCGGTCGGAGATGACGGGAAACCTGATTTGCGTAAGGCGTTTCTGAAGATCAACAGCGAAACGAGAAAGGAAAACGACAACAGGATATATGAGATTGGAAGACAAAGCAGGAAGGAGATTCTCTGGAAAGGGAAGTTCAACCAGCTTCGCAATTCCAAGGTGGGCGCGACATTTGCGGATCACAGGAGATACCTGATGGACGGCAACGTGATCGACAATCAGTATCACCTCGGCTACGACCTCTCGGTTACTAAAAAATACCCCGTTCCCGCCTCCAACACCGGAGTGGTGGTTTTCGCTGAGCACCTCGGCATATACGGCAATACGGTTATCATCGACCATGGAATGGGAGTTATGAGTCTTTACTCCCACCTGAGCTCGATGGATGTGAGCGTTGGGGACAGCGTGGGTAAAAAAGATATCGTGGGAAGGACGGGCACTACCGGGCTTGCCGTTGGAGATCATCTGCACTTCGGGGTTTACGTCCAGGGAATTCCGGTGAGGCCGCTTGAGTGGTGGGATGCCAAGTGGATCAACGACAACATACTGTACAAGGTTAACTACGTTAAGAAGAATTTCGGGGTCGTGGAGAATCCGCGTTGATTGTCTACGGCAAGAATTCAGTCACAGAACTTCTCCGCAATTCTCCTCGGGAGATAAAGAAAATCATGGTCTCGGAGAATTTCGACGTTTCTTCTGACCCGAGGATTAACGCCTCGATCAAGAAATTCCGCATAAAACTCACTCATCTTCCCAGAAACGCAATTACGGACATATGCAAAAGCCCGAATCACCAGGGTATAGCGGCTGAAATCTCTGATTTTACCTACAGTTCGGTTGAGGAGATCCTCGGTGTGGCGAGGGAAAGACGGGAGAAGGTTTTTCTTCTTGTTCTCGATCATATGGAAGACCCGCAGAATTTCGGCGCCATAATAAGGACCGCGGATTTTCTCGGAGTCCATGGAATCGTGATACCCGCTGACCGGGCGTGCGATGTGAATCCGACGGTGGTAAAAGTTTCCTCCGGGGCTTCGGCCAACATAAAGATCGCCCGGGAGACGAATCTCGGCAGGGTGATCGATGCTCTTAAGAAAAAAGGGGTCTGGGTCGCGGGAGCCGATGCGGGTTCCGAGGACGCGGTCTGTGACTGCGACTTCGCTTCGCTCGATATAGCAGTTGTGATCGGGAACGAGGGCAGGGGAATGCGAAGCAAGACAAGGCAGAAATGCGATTTTCTGCTTTCTGTTCCAAGAGAGGGGAAAGTGGAATCTCTAAACGCTTCTGTAGCCGCAGGAATCTTTCTCTACGAGGTCTACAGACAGAGGCGCGGAACTAAAGCCCTATGAGGCTTTTCAGATGTTCTTCCGTAATGATATCCGTTCCGAGCTCGCGGGCTTTTTGAAGTTTCGTGGTTCCTGGGTCCGCTCCTGAAACCAGAAAATCGGTCTTTCCGGATACCGAGTTAACGACTTTTCCGCCGAGTCTCTCTATCTCGCTTTTTACCTGCTCTCGGGTAACCGAAAGAGTGCCTGTCAGAACAAACGTTTTTCCGGAGATCTTTTCGTTTTCCCCTGACGGTTCTGGTTCTTCCTCTATTCTCACCTGACGCAAAAGCGCCTCAACCACGCTTTTCCTCTCTGGATCCTCAAAAAATCTAAGTATGCTCTGCGCCAGTTCTTCGCCTACCCCATCCACGCGAATAAGGTCCTCGGCCGTGGCTCCCATAAGACTCTCGGGAGTTCTGAATTCGCGGGCTAGCGTCTGCGCGGTTCTGGAGCCCACGTGCTTTATGCTGAGGGAGTTTAAGAATCTCTCAAAACTTACATCCCTGCTTTTTTCTATTTCTTCGAGGAGATTCTCAACGGATTTTTCCGCAAACCCCTCAAGTCCGAGAAGCTGTTCCCTCCTGAGAGTGAAAATATCGGCCATGTTTCTCAGGATTCCTTCGTTTATCAGTTGCTCCACTCTTTTCCCCCCGAGTCCTTCTATGTCAAAAGCGTTTCTCGAAGCGAAAAGACTTATTCTTCCTTTGATCTGCGCGGGACAGGAGGTGTTCGGACAGAGATGAAATGAGCCTTCTCTCTCAATTGAAGCTTCGCAACGGGGGCAGTCCTTCGGCATGGAGAAACTTTCCTTTCCTCTTTCCTTCGAGGGGACGACTTCCACCACTTCCGGTATCACGTCTCCCGCCCTTTGCACAACCACGGTGTCGCCGATTCTCACGTCTTTTTCCCTTACGGTGTCCTCTGTGTGAAGGGACGCCCTCTTTATCTCGATGCCGGATATCTTTACCGGCTCAAGCTCGGCCACCGGGGTGAGGTGTCCCGTTCTTCCGACCTGGATGGTTATATACCTTATTTTCGTGGTTACCTGCTTGGGGGAGAACTTTATGGCCACGCTCCAGCGGGGATATTTCGCCGTTGTTCCCAGGATTTCCTGCAGCCTCCTGCTTCTTACCTTCAAAACGGCCCCGTCGATCTCATAATCAATGGAATCTCTTTTCCGCTCAAGCTCCCTTGCGTACTCAATGGCCTGGTCGATGCCCAGGCAGCCTCTCGGCTCTTCAGCAATGAACCCCCATTTATGGAAAGCCTCGTATATTTCAAGCTCGTCTCTTAAATCCACCCCTTCGCAGCTACCCACTCCCCAGGCGTAAAAGTGCAGGGGACGTCGCGCGGTCACGGAAGAGTCAAGCTGGCGAAGTGAACCTGAAGCCGCGTTCCTCGGGTTTTTAAACAGCGTCCTAAGAGGCTTCGGTTTTTTATCTTCTTTTAAGAGGGTTTCGTTCTCTTTTTCAAGTTCCTCATTAAGTTTTTTAAGCTCTTCATTCAGCTTTGCGAACAGGCTTTTCGGGAATACGACCTCCCCCCTTATCTCGACCAGCTTAGGCTTTCGTCCTCTCCCCGAAAGAGCCAGGGGAACGGACCTTACGGTCTTTACGTTCGCCGTTATCTCCTCTCCCGTTTTCCCATCTCCCCTGGTGGCGCCGTGGAGCAGCTTTCCTTCAGCGTAGGTAAGCGATGCCGAGACTCCGTCGAACTTGGGCTGCAGGACGTATTCGATTTCTTCTTCGGTCTTGAGAAATCTTTTTATCCGCTTGTCAAACTCCCTGGTTTCCTGCTCATCCACTGCGTTATCGATGCTCATCATCGGAATTACGTGGGAGAACGGATTGAACTGCTCGGCAACCTCTCCCGCGACTCTCTGCGAGGGGGAATCCGGGACGGCCAGGCCGTAGTCTTGCTCAAGCTCAACGAGCCTTCTCATGAGTCTGTCATAATCGGCATCGGGAATCTCGGGGTTGCTCTCCGCGTAGTAGAGATGGTCGTGGCGCCTTATTTCCTCTCTCAGGCGGGATATTTCCGCCCGGGCCTGCTTTTTGGTGAGTCGGGCCATTTTACGAGTCGTGGCTTGCAAGCCATTTAAGGAGCCGAGAAAGACCGTAGGTGTTTACGACGTCTGTTTTCTTTACCCATCCCCGCCTTGCCGTTCCGACCCCGAAAATTATCCTTTCAAGGTGCTGTATCCTGTGGGCGTCCGTTGACACCATGATTTTCACCCCGGCCTCAACGGCTTTCCTGGCGTGAGTATCCTTAAGGTCAAGCCTCTTGTAGGATGAGTTTATCTCAAGCGCCTTATCGTGGTCTCTCGCGGTTTCGATAACGGCGTCTATGTCGACCCTGTAGGGCTCTCTCTGCCCTATCAGCCTTCCGGTCGGGTGTCCTAGGGCGTCCACGTTGGGGTTCTCTATGGCACCGCATATCCGTCTTGTCATTTCCCTCTCTTCCATGGAGAAAGAGCCGTGAACCGACGCGACGACGAAATCAAGTTCCCGAAGCACTTCATCTGGATAATCAAGAGAGCCGTCGGGCAATATGTCGACTTCGGAACCCATGAGTATTCTTATCGCTCCGCCTTCGGAGTTTATTTTCTCCACTTCCTCTTTTTTCTGCCAAAGTCTCTTTATGTTTAGCCCCTTTGCTATCCTTGATGAGGGCGAGTGGTCGGTCATGGCTATGTATTCGTAGCCGAGCGAGGTCGCCTTGTCCGCCATCTGCCGTATCGTTGACGCTCCGTCGCTCCAGGTTGAATGGGCATGAAGGTCTCCCCTTAAGTCTTCTACCTTAAGCAGCGCGGGAAGTTCCCCTGCGCGTGCCGCTTCGATCTCTCCGCGGTCTTCCCGCAGCTCAGGGGAAATGTAGTCTAGCCCGAGGGATTCGTAGATTTCTCCCTCGGAGACAAAGTAGCCATTACCGTTTCGGATGCCCACGGGACCCGTCTCAAGACCCTTAGCCGCCGCGATTTCCCTTATTCTTGCGTTATGGGAGCGCGAGCCCGTAAGGCTCTGAAGCGCTGAGCCGTAGCAGTGGGGCTCTACGACAAGAAGATCGGTCCGCACCCCGGTCTGCGTGAGGACCCGCGCGCTGTTTTCGGTTCTGCGGAGAACCTCCTTGGTGAAGCCGAGGGCTATGAATTCCTCAATCGCTCCCGCATGGTCATCCGCCGAGGCGATTATGTCTATGTTCGCGACGGTTTCCCTCATTCTTCGAAGCGAACCGGTGAGTTCGGCCCGCAGGACGCCGGGGATTTCCTCTATTTCCTCTTTTATTGCTGTGCCAAGAGGGTGGGCTTCTGTAAGCCTCATTCTCTTTTTTCCGCCCTCGAAGACCTCTACCGAGCGCGATATCTGCTCGATTTTCTTTTTTCCTATGCCGTCTACCTCGAGAATGTCCGGGCTGGCGATGGTTTCCTTAAGGCTTTCGATGTCCGCTACTCCGAAGTGCTTTACGAGGGTGCGGAGAAACTTCGGTCCGACTCCTCTTATATCGAGAAGTTCTGCGAGTTCGTCGGGAACCTGTTTTTTTATCTCCTCGTAGTAGGCGATCTTCCCGGTGAGCCTGTGCTCGATTATTTTCTGGGAAAGATCCTTGCCGATTCCCGGTATCGTTGAGAGTTCCTTTTCCCCATCGAACTCCTCAAGGGAATCCGGCATTGAGGAGATGTTGCGCGAGGCCTTTCTGTAGGCGTTTATCTTGAAGACGTTTTCATCCAGAATCTCAAGAGAATCGGCTATCCTTGAGAATATTTTCGCAATCTCGTTGTTTACGCTGTCCATAAAGCACGTTGGGGCCTCAGGAGACTTTCTGGGTCTGCATTGAGTACTTCTTTATTCCTAGGACTATTCCGTCCACTATTCTATTTATGTAGGCTTCGCTCTTCAGTCTTTTTTCCTCTCTGGGATTTGTTATGAAAGAGGTCTCAATCAGCAGGCTTGGCACATCCGCTCCGATCAGCACGACAAAAGGCGCCTTTTTCACTCCCTTGTTGTTTATGTACTTGTATTTCACGGAAACGTTCTGGATTATGGATTTCTGCACGTAACCGGCGACCTGCTGGGACTCTTCTTTCTTGGCGCTGAGTATATATTGCTTGAGCGTGCTTCCAAGCTCATTCAGTCCCTTGGTCGTGGTGGCGTTCTCCCTGGCCGCGAGCTGCAGTGAGGTCTGGTCGTCTGTAAAGCCCAGTATGTAGGTCTCTATTCCGTGCGCCTTTTTCCTTCTTGCCCCGTTGCAGTGTATGGATATGAAAATGTCTGCCTTTCTTTTTTTCGCTATTGCCGTGCGCTCCTCAAGAGGAATGAACCTGTCGGTGCTTCTTGTAAGGTAGACGTTTTCTATGCCGAAGCTCTTTCCCTCTTCTATAAGCCTCTCCCTCAGTCTCTTGGCTATCCTGAGGTTTACGTCCTTTTCCCTGAGGCCGCTTGGACCTACGGCTCCCGGATCATGTCCTCCGTGGCCCGGGTCGATCACTATGGTCCTTACCTTGAGTCCGAGGGCTTGCTTGAGGCTCGCTATCTCTCCTTCGGGAACCTTGGATTTAAGAGAGGGTCCCTGCTTGTCGTGTGAAGGAGCACCCTCCGCGAATATTTTCTCAGGCTGCGCTCCCGCTCCCTTTATGTCCATCACGAGCCGGAAAGAGGGGTTCTGTTCCGATTTTGGCAGGGAAAAGACCTTGTGGCCTTCAAGATCCTTTATGTAGAGCACGACGCGCGAGATTCCCGGGCGGTTGCTCGCGAAACTTATCTTCTCAAGAAGTCCTTTCGTGATGGGCTCGATGTTGACCGAATCCGAGATGACGGTTTTTTCGAGGTCAACGTAAAGACGGGGAGGGGTTTTGAGCTCGGGGTCGGCACGCAGCATTTTGGATGTGTACTCGATCTCTCTGTCGGCCTCTATTACGACCCGCGTATAGTCGTCCGTTGACCAGTGCCTTATTTTCTTTACGACGGCGTATCCCTTGGGGTATTTTTTGGGCGGCGCTTTTTTTGCCGCAGGCTCTGCTTTCTTTGAAGTCTTTGCTCCCGTGAGTGTCGCCAGCTTCTTCTTCGCTATCTCGTAGGTGTCTGCTTCCTCCATTCCGTAGACGATCCTCTGGTACGCCGTTGCGGCTTCCTTTTTCTCTCCCCTGCGCTCAAGGATCCTTCCCATCCGAAGCCACGAGTCGTCGGCCAGGCTGTCTTTCGGATATCTTTTCACAAACTCGCGCGAGTACTGAAGCGCTTTCTCGGAGTCCTCGGGCGTTTTGAACCTGAGAGACTTTCTGTCGTAGACCCTGGCGGCGGCGAAGAGACAGAGCGGGGCATTTTTCCACTCGGGGTTCTGCGAATACAGCCTGTAGAAAGTGCTTCCCACGAGATCCCATGTTTCGCTTCTTTTGGCTTTTTCGGAATTTGACTCGAGCTGGCGGTAAAGCTTGAAATTCTCTTCGAAGAGGGCCCTGTCTTTCTCCTTCGCCGTGGCGAAAGAAAGGGTAAGCAGGCAGATAAAAGCTATGAGAAAGGGAAAAAGTTTTATGCGGCTTCTCACTTTACACAGAAAGTATATTGGCTGTTGGGCCGTTGTAAATTTTTTTCGGAAGATTTGTATGTTATGTTCTTACAAAATCAATTCTACCATGTTTGGCGTGTTCTATGAAGGTCAGAGTGCTTGGATGTGCCACTTCAACAGGCGTTCCCGTAGTGGGCTGCCAATGTGACGTATGCACATCGGATAATATTAAGAACAAACGTACTAGAAGTTCCGTGGTTGTCGAGGTGGCCGGAAAGAAAATACTTATCGACACCTCGACCGATCTGAGGACCCAGGCTCTGAGGGAGGGCATAACCAGGATCGATCTCGTTCTCTATACCCACTCCCACGCGGACCACACCCACGGAATAGATGATCTTAAGGCGTTTAACTTCATAAATTCAATGGACATAGACTGTTACGCAAACCCGGTGACCCTCGATGACATAAAGCGGAACTTCGCCTACATATTCGATTCCTTCCCCGCCGCGGGAGGAAAGCCCAGGCTTAACTTCAAGGAGATAAACGGGGAAATCAGGTTCGAGGGAATCAGGATACAGCCAATCGACATCTATCATCACAACTGGCAGATACTCGGCTACAGGATCGGGTCTTTCGGTTACGTTACAGACTGCAGCGCCATTCCCGAGGAATCCTACGAAAAGCTCTCGGGGCTTGACCTTCTGATACTCGGCGCGTTGAGGTACAAACCCCACAGGGCCCACTTCAACATAGAGCAGGCGGTAGGGGAAATAGAGAAACTGGGGCCCAAAAGGGCCCTTCTTACCCATATGGGACACGAGCTTGAATACGAAAAGCTCCTCGCGGAACTCCCGGATCATGTAGAGCCGGCGTATGACGGAGCCGAAATAGAACTGAGTGACCCCTGATATTATCCCGCCCGGGTGGCGGACAAGGAAGAAAAATGCAGGATCTCGTATCAAAACTTGTTGAGAAAAACTCCTCGAAGATAGTTCTCTGCGTTCTTGACGGACTCGGGGGGCTTCCCGTTGACGGAAAGACCGAACTCGAGGCGGCCCGGACCCCGAATCTTGACCGGCTTTCTTCGGCCGGGTCTCTGGGGCTGCACGTGCCGGTTGAGAGGGGCATAACCCCTGGAAGCGGTGCCGCGCACCTCGCGCTTTTCGGCTATGATCCCGTCAGAAACGAGATAGGAAGGGGGGTGCTCGAAGCTCTTGGCCTCGGCATCGATCTTGGCCCGTCGGACGTGGCGGTGAGGGGCAACTTCGCCACCGTGAAATACGAAGGGGATAACCCGGTCGTTACCGACAGGAGAGCGGGCAGGCTCAGCACCGAGGAGAACAGGAGGGTGATTTCTAGGATTTCGTCGGTCGTCAAGGAGATATGCGGGGTAAAAGTAAATTTCTATCCAGGTCTTGAGCACAGGTTTGTCGCGGTTCTGTCGTTTCTGGCGCAGCTCTCGGAGTCAGACGCGCTTGTCTGCGACACGGACCCGCAGGCAGAAGGCAAAGCTCCTGTCAGGCCCCGCGGGGAGAACGGCAGTTCCCAGAAGACGGCCGAGATCGCGGGAGAGCTGATTGACAGTGCCTGCGAAGTGATAAGGGATGAGCCCGTTGCCAACTACATGCTTCTCAGGGGCTTCTCCGTGCGTCCTGATCTTCCGACTTTTGATGAGGCCTACGGGCTTCGGGCAGGTTGCGTTGCCGCCTATCCGATGTACAGGGGAGTGTCGAAACTGCTCGGGATGGACGTCCTTGAGGTCACCGGGGATTCCATCGGTGATGAGATCGAGACGCTTTCTCGTAATTTCGAGGATTACGATTTTTTCTACCTCCACGTGAAGAAAACGGACAGTTACGGAGAGGACGGGAATTTCGGGGCGAAAGTAGGCGTGATAGAAGAATTCGATTCGCTTGTTCCAGAAATCATGGGGCTTGGGGTTGACGTTCTTGCCGTAACGGGTGACCACTCGACCCCGTCGGCGATGAAGTCGCACAGCTGGCACCCGGTGCCTCTCATGATCAGTTCTAAATACTGCCGGGGAGGGAACGTGGCGGGTTTTTCCGAATCGTCCTGCTCATCCGGCGACTTGGGGGTCATAAAGGCAACTGAGATAATGCCGCTTCTTCTTGCCCACGCGGGACGGCTCCGCAAGTTCGGCGCTTGAAATTTGTTCCTTGCGTGATACTTTTTACAATCCGATTTCGTGCCGAAGTGGCGGAATAGGCAGACGCGCTATCTTGAGGGGGTAGTGCCCTACGGGCGTGCGGGTTCGACTCCCGCCTTCGGCACCATAAAGTAGATTCCTTGTCAACAAGCTATGCCTAAGCAATGGAATGAGAAAGCCCTCTTTTCCAAGCAAACTAGGAAAAACATAGCTTTATTTCTTCCCATGCTTGCAGTAATTGTCTCTATTGTTACGGCCGGAGCACTCATTTGGAACGGATATGAAAACAGAAAACATTACAAACTGATTGTTAGCCCAATGGTTGATACTTACATATCGAGCAATCTGCTTGATGACGACTCAGGGATTTTTATAGTGAACAAAGGCATTGGTCCTGCTAAGATAAATTTCAAAAAAATCTTTCTTGATGGACAGGCAAGCACTCCCGAAAAAATAATGCAGCAGATGATTGAAGAAGGCATTATTTATTCAGGAACTTCCTCTTCTTTAACTTTTCAAACTTTTTCTTTGAAAGAGGGAACTAAACAAGGAATTTTAAGGTTTTCTTATAAATCGGTGAAGCCTTCTGCTCAAAGGAGGTTTAGGGACTTTATCCATTGCAGGTTAGACCTTCACTACGAATGGTGTTCGGTTTATGGCGACTGTACAGATGAAAAGACGGATGGAGATGCGGTAAAAGCGCCTTTTTGCAGGGAAGTGCTACCAGTAGAAAATAATTAAAGATTTGGCTTTCAAGAGAAGAATTCTTCAATCCTGAAATATAGATGATTCCCCACTACACTACTGTCCCGAGGTTTTAAACTGAGCGTATTGTAACAACCTGATTACAGCGATAAAACAAACAGCCGGGCTGAATGTGGTAGTCCGATTCCCGAGTATATTTCATGCCATGGGGTCGCCTATACAGGCCATGAAGATTTGGATGGAGAAAGGGAAAGGTTTTGCCGTGGAGACCCGTCCGGCTTCAGAGGATCGTCCTACGCGTGAAAAAATCATGGTTGCCTTGCAGGATTAATTGACGGTTTTCTCAAAGTGCCGCGTAAAAGAGTCGTTCCTAAGCTGGTTTCATGCCCTTCTGGCAGACGACTTTCAGTCCCGGTTCCTTGACTTCCATTTGTAGTCACGATATAGTTACACTTGCGAATGTGAAGTTTTAAACGGTGCAGAGAATCAGGAGGCTGTTTCATGGAATTTGCTTTGCGTCAGGCAAAAGCGCGTCTTTCCGAGCTGGTGTCCGCTGCCGAGAAAGGAGAGCGCGTCGTCATAACAAAATACGGGGAACCCGTGGTTGAGCTCGTGCGTCTGCGCGGGCGCGGAGGGATCGACCTTGAGAAGCTTGCGGAGGATTGCAAACGGGCTGGAATCCGGGAAAGCAAGGAGGGGTGGCCGAAGGAGTTTGACGATCCTGCGTTCAGCCGGAAAGTCCTTGGGCTCGAGTAGGAAATCCTGAATCGTCCTATGCGTATACTGCTCGATACGTCTTATGTCTACGCTCTGATGATGGCGCGCTGGGACCTTTCAGAGACAGAGAAGCTGATTTTCTCCAGCAAAGACATCCGGTTCCATGTAAGTGCCGTGTCCGTCTGGGAAATGCGCCTGAAATTCAATGCCAGGGACCATTCGGGCAAGCGGAAAAGCGAATTTGACCCGGAAGACGTCGTAGAGCTGCTGGCGGTACACGACGTGGTTTTTTTGCCTATGACCGCGGGTCACGCAGCCTGCAGGCTTAAAACCCCAATAGCTCACAGAGACCCGTTTGACGAACTCCTGCTTGTTCAAGCTCAGCAGGAGAACCTGAAGTTTCTCACGACAGACCGCCAGATAATCGGACATCCATTGGCTGTTGGCCCGGACTTCATTCGGTAAAACCGCGTACTGATCAATAATTACCCTGAAGCAGGTAATTACGGCTTAATAAAGACAGGTCTGGGTTTTTTGCTCCGGGTCTTGATGAGTTTAAAAACCAGCTTTGCCCGGCGTCTCGCTGCGGATTTTTTCCGCTTTCTCGGGTTCTCCGATCTTTTCGTACACAAGACTCAGCTGCCTTCTCGCCTGGACGTAATAGGGGCTTTCGCTTCTGTTCACTTCGGAGAAGTATTCTATGCTCTTGTCCCAGCTCTCAAGCTCGAAAGCGGACAGACCGATCACCAGGTTCGCGCCGTCGCGGAAAATACCGTCTTCGGGGTCATCACCGAGGAAAAGCTCAAGATGCTTTATCGCTTCTTCGAATTTTCCAAGCTGGTAGTTGATCATCCCCATCTGGTAAAGAGCCAGAACCGACACGTCGGTTCCGGAATGCTCCTCACGTAGCGTTTGCAGCTGTGAAAGAGAGGTCTCCATTTCTCCGCTGTTGTAGCTCTTAATAGCCTCGCGGAGTTGCTCGTTTGCCAGGAGGTCTTTTTCTTCCTGTTGCGAGGAAACGAAGCAGACTGCGAGCAGGGCCACCGCTATGACGCCCATGCCGATAAGTATCTTGTTGAAGTGCTCCGAGAGGCCTTCGAGGGATTCCGCCAGGAACTCTCTGAATTTGTCGGGGCGCTTAAGTTCTTTGGTCGTATATTTTATCTTGGGCATGAATCGTAAATTTTTGCCTTTTATAGAAAAGCGGCAAGCCTGTAAATTCCGTTTTATTACTGCCGGATTTATCTGCTGTGTTAGAATATTTCTTGAGTGAACATGATACGTTGTTTCTTAAGGCAATGTCAAAGGTTTTCGGGGAATTATCGGAGGAATCGGCTGAGGTTTGATTCCCCGGCCCGAAAGTCCGGACGAAAAAGGATTATGCCCCAAGCGGGCAGGGGTCCGCTTCTGCGCGTTTCAGTCTTTTTCCTGCTTCTCTCCGCGATCTTGGGTTACCAGGTATCCGCCGCCGATCCGGAGGCTTCTCCCCGGACGGCAGAGATAGTCGAGATCGAGATAAACGGTTCCATAAACCCCTCGACAGTGGATTACATTAAAAGCGGTCTCACAGAAGCGCGCGCCCGCAACGCCACCGCTCTGCTTATCCTCCTCGATACTCCCGGGGGGCTTCTTAATTCCACGAAGGACATAGTGAAGGTTCTTCTTAATTCCGAGGTTCCGGTGATAGTTTACGTCTACCCGAGGGGAGCGACTGCCACTTCCGCGGGAGTTTTCATCACGCTCTCAGCCCACGTGGCGGCCATGTCTCCCGGAACAAGCATAGGGGCGGCCCATCCCGTGATGCTGGGGCGTGGCCAGCAGAGGGGCCCGGCCCCCGGGAAGCCGGAAGAAAAGAAAGACGATAAGTCTTCTGACGTGATGAACGAAAAGATTGAGAATTTCGCGTCGTCTTTTATGGAAAGCATAGCCAAGGAAAGGGGAAGAAATGCGGAATGGGCAGTCGATTCGGTGAGAAAAAGCGTTTCGGTGACCGCCGATGAAGCGCTTAGCAAAAATGTGATTGATATCATCTCTCCCGATATTCCCTCGCTTCTCTCCGAGATAGACGGCAAGGAAGTGAAAGCAAGCGGCCAGAGCGTCCGTCTTGAGACAGCCGGCGCGAGCACGCAACGCCTCGAGATGAGCCTGCGGCAGAAGGTGGTCAATATTCTCAGCACCCCGGACATAGCGTTTCTGCTTCTCTCCCTGGGCTCGCTCGGAATATTCCTTGAGTTCTACAACCCGGGAATGATTTTTCCCGGAGTCGCCGGACTTATTGCCCTGCTCGTCGGTTTTGTCTCCCTTCAGATCCTTCCTTTTAATTACGCCGGCCTCATACTTCTTTTCGTCGCAATGGCGCTTTTGATATCGGAGGTGTACGTGACGAGTTACGGCCTTTTGAGCCTTGCTGCGCTTGCGTGTCTTGTGTTCGGGGGGCTTTTGCTTTTTGATACGCCGGAATCTGATATCGGCGTGAGCAGGGGGACCATAGCGGCAGTGGCCGTAGCCATTGGATTGCTCTCGGTTTTTATTGTATATTTAGGCGTGAAATCGTTCAAAGTTCCCGTTCAGGGCGGTTTCGAGGGGATGGTGGGTCAGAAG
>VXTZ01000004.1 GCA_009837205.1 Candidatus Dadabacteria bacterium
CATAAGGACTCAAACCCTGATTTTAGGGGTGGTGCACTTCAATGTTCAAGGGGCGATCGGTTATTCCATAAATTTCAGGGAAAGTTTTTCTTGAGTAAATTGGAGAAAATGTTTTTGCACCTTGAAGAAGTCTTTTTCTTGTGAGTTTCGGTTTTTTCACACAAGTATTATAATGTATGAACATATAAGTATCTAATGGAGGTACCAGATGAGAGTTAGGCGGCAGTTGCCCAAACTTAATATTTTTTACCCGATAATTTTTATCCTGCTGTTTTTTCTGGTGACGGGGGTTTTCGTGATAGTGGAAAGCGGACATGTTGGTGTCGTGCGGACCCTTGGCGCCGTGCAACCCAAGGCGCTTCCCGAGGGATTCCATATGAAAAAACCTTTCATGGATAAGGTTGAACAGATCGATATCCGTCTCACCGCGGCGAGTGCCAAGGCTGTTTCCGCTTCCAAGGATCTTCAGACGGTACAGACTCAAGTCACTCTCCAGTATTCCATTACGGGAGAACTTGCTCCCGTTATATTTCAGAAGATAGGGAAGAGAAACACTGTGTCACTCACCCTTATAGAGCCTGCGATTCAGGAGTCTGTAAAGGCCATTACTGCCAAGTACACCGCCGAGCAGTTGGTTACCAAGAGGGCCGAGGTAAAGGTCGAGATACAGGAGGCCATAAACAATTTCATATCAATTACTCTGGACGAGAAGGGGATTTCTCCCAATGCTCTTAGAATAGCCAACATCGCCATAACGGACTTTGATTTCTCGGATGAGTTCAACAAGGCGATTGAACTCAAGGTAAAGGCAGAGCAGGAAGCGCTTCAGGCCAAAAACGAGAAAATAAGAAGAGTAACTCAGGCTGAAGCCGCCGCGGAGGAGAAAAAGCTCGCCGCAAGCGCCCACGCTTTCGAGATAGAAGTGGCTTCCAAGGCAAGAGCCGATGCGATCGAGAGGGAAGCCAAGGCGCTTCGGAACAACCCGCAGATTATTCAGCTTCGAATAGCGGAGAAGTGGGACGGCACCCTTCCCAGATTCTCGGGTGGCGACGCGGTTCCCCTGCTAAACTTGGATTCTCTTCTGAAGGAAGAGTAATCCGGGGAGACACCATATGTATCCGGTACTCTTAGATCTCGGCGGAGGTCTGGTTATCTATTCGTATTCGGTGTTTCTCGCGCTCGGATACCTGGCTGCCTACTGGGTGGTATCCGCGGAGATAAGCCGCAGGAGAATGGACCCGGAACTTCCTTCCGCCCTTCTGCTTGCGTGCTTTATCGCAGGACTTGCGGGAGCCAAGATCCTTTTTCTTTACCAGAATGCTACTTTGACCGAATTTCTCGCTGACCCTGTGCGCTACTTCGTATCAGGATATGCGTCGGTAGGGGGCCTGGTCGGGATATTCTGCGCCGTGTGGATTGTCTCAAGGCTTAAAAAGACAGACTTCCAGCGGCTTCTCGATATAGTATGTCCCGCACTCATCCTTGGTCACGGAGTCGGAAGGATAGGATGTTTTCTAAACGGCTGCGATTACGGAACCGTGTGCTCTCTGCCTTGGGCGGTTTCTTTTTCCGAGAGGGTCGTCAGTGTCCATCCTACGCAGATCTACGATACCTTGTTCATGGCTCTGCTTTTTGTCTTTCTCTGGAGAATCAGAACCCAAAACCATCCCACGGGTTTTGTCTCGGCAGTGGGGTTCGTGATTCTCGGCACCCAAAGATTTCTGATCGAGTTTATAAGGGAGACTACACCGAGCTTTATAGGGGATCTTTCCCAGGCGCAGCTTGCGGCCTTGCTGTTAGTGGTTGTCTTCGGGACAAGGCTGTTTCAGCTTTCCGGCAGCGTTCTCGGGAAGCAGACACAGAACTAGTTTACTGTTATGCGGAGAATTCTGATAATAGGTATGGGGCAAATTGGAAATTTTCTCTCAAAGGAGCTTTCCAAGAGTCAGGAAGTGGTGGTTATTGAGAAGGACGCCGAGCTCATAGCCAAGGCCAAGGAAACCCAGGATGTCTTGGCAATTGAGGGAAACGGGGACGACCCCGCCGTCCTGAGACAGGCGGAGATAGAAAAGGCCGACATAGTTCTTGCGGTTACCGGAGATGACAGAACGAATATACTCGCCTCGTTTATCGCTCACGCCTCGGGAGTCAAGAAGATCGTTGTCGAGGTAAAAGACGCGAAGTATGCCGAATACGAGGGAGTCATAGAAGATTCGAATATCTCGCTAATAAGCTCAAGCAGCATAATCTCGGAAAAGATAAGCGCGCTTATAAGCGCTCCTTTCGCGGGGAGAGTGGAGTTTTTCGCAAGCGGACAGATAGAGCTTCTCAAACTCCGGGTGGATGAAGGGGTACCCATAATAAACGAGAAGCTGAGAAATTTCGTCAGCAGTCCAAGGAACTGGACTTTCGTCGGGCTGCAGAGGGACCACAGAATAACTATTCCGCGGGGGGATACGGAACTTCGTCCGGGAGATTTTGTATTCGCTCTTGGGGTTCCTTCGGCACTTGAGAAACTTAAAAAGCTTTTTAACCTGAAAATCCAGAAGGTCCATTCCGTCATCATAGTTGGCGCGGGCAGGGTGGGGTGCGAAGTGGCTTCCGCACTTCACGCTAACGGGCTTTCCGTAAGACTAATTGAAAGCGATCATCAAAGGGCCAGGGCTGCGGCCGAGGAGCTTGTCGGAGTGATGGTATTTGAAGGTGACGGAACCGATCTCGAGATACTTAAAGAAGCCGGAGTTGAAAAAAGCGATTACCTGCTTGCGCTTACCGGCTACGATGAAAACAATGTTCTCAGCGCGCTTCTCGCGAAAAATCTCGGCATTGATCGATGCACCGTACTTTATTCGAATCCCGATTACGTGGGAGTGCTCGAAGCGATCGGTATCGACACGGCCATAAGCGTAAACATGGCCGTGGCGAATGGTATCCTGAACTCGCTTCATCTTGGCGGAGAGGCTAACATATCGCTTCTTTACGAGGGAGCGGGAGAGATTCTCGAGTTTGACGTAACCGAACATACTAAAATCCTCGGGGTACCTCTTTCTGAGTGCAAAATACCGCACGGTTCGGTCATAGGCGTCTGCATAAGGGACGGGAAACCGATATTCCCCGGCGGGGATTTCGCCGCGCAGATCGGGGATCGTCTGGTGGTGTTTTCCCTGCCGAGTGCCGTGCAAAAGGTTGAAGAGATACTGGTTTCGTGAACGTTAGGTTCTGTTTTCAGATCACGGGAAAGTTCGTGATGTATCTCGGGCTGCTGATGCTCGTGCCGGCTGTCTGCACGCTTTTTTACCCGGAGGACGATCTCTCTGCCTTCCTGATCTCAGCGCTTATAACATCACTTGCGGGTCTTGCGCTTATGGTTGTTTGCCGCACTCCCGAGACTCCGACTGAGATACGAAGAAGAGAAGGTTTTCTGATTGCGGCGCTTTGCTGGGTTTTTGCAAGTATTTTCGGCGCCATTCCTTATTATCTTTACGGGGTGTTTGCCAGCCCGGTCGACGCGCTTTTCGAATCGACCGCGGGTTTTACCACCACAGGAGCCACCGCGCTTGTGTCCATTGAGTGGCTTCCCAAGGGAATTCTTTTCTGGAGGAACTTTACTCAGTGGCTTGGCGGCATGGGAATAATAGTTCTGGGAATCGCGATTTTCCCCAGACTTTTTGTCGGCGGGGCGCAGCTAATGGGGATTGAGACCACGGGACCGACGACTGAGAAGTTCTCTCCCAAAATAGCCGAGACGGCCAAGAAGCTTTGGATTGTATACATTGCCCTTACTGCATTGTTGACGATGCTTCTCATTTTCGGCGGAATGAGTTTTTTCGAAGCTCTGACGCATTCTTTCAGCACCCTCTCGACCGGGGGTTTTTCCTGCAAGGATGCAAGCATAGGGGCTTATGACAGCGGCTACATACAAGGGCTGATTACGCTTTTCATGTTCCTAGGCGGAACTAGCTTCGTACTTCATTTCTACTTTTTTACCGGGAGACCGGGGAAGCTTCTGAGGAACTCCGAGTTTCGGTTCTATCTCTTCTTTGTCATTGTCGCGACGATGTTTATTGCTCTAGAGCTCATCCAGACCGGTGTTTACGGAACCTTCTCCGAGTCCCTGCGCTACGCTTCTTTTCAGGTGGTTTCAATTATCACCACAACCGGATTTACCACCACGGATTTTGACGCATGGCCGGCTTTCGTGAAATGGGTGATTTTCATGCTGATGTTCTTCGGCGCGTGCGCGGGGTCGACTTCCGGGTCGGTAAAGGGGCTGAGAATCATGGTGCTTTTCAAAAAAGCACATAGAGAGATACGAAGACTTGTTTATCCGAACGTGGTTTCTCCAATAACCATAGAGGGAAAGACAATAAACGAGAAGGCGGTCGCAAGCATAACAAGCTTCTTTATCCTTTACATTCTTCTCTGCGGCTTCATTGCTCTTGTGATTCTTATGCTTGAGGACATATCTTTGGAATCTGCCGTCTCGGCTGCGGCTGCTTCCATAACCAACGTCGGACCTGCTTTTGACGAGGTCGGTCCGGCAAATCATTATGCCCACCTTGGGTCGCCTACGAAAATCATTCTATCGCTGGCAATGATCATAGGAAGGCTTGAGCTCTACACGGTTCTGGTACTTCTTATGCCGTCTTTCTGGAAGAGGTAGAGAAAGTTGCATCCAGCTTAACGGAATAGTTTCTCGGCTAGTAACCATACAAAGACAATGCTTTTATTAATTAGGAAGAAATTTTTTCATTCAGCTCTAAATTAGGTCAAGAAAGAATAGATAAGTTCCTTTTGAAAATTGGCAAAACTGAATGTAATCTAGTAAGCATTAGATGCTAATATAGCATTCTTTCCTTCCCCGCCTCCGGCGGGTATTTGTTTTTTACGGTATCGGTTTTCGGAAAACATGAAGATTATTGTTGATCCCAAGCAGCCTCTGGATTTCGAGACCTCGGCGGGCATTGGAAATTTTGACGGCATTCATCTCGGACACAAAGAGATAATAGAGGCTGCAAAACTCCGCTCGCGGGAAAATTCAACACGTTCCTGCGTAATTACATTCAATCCCCATCCGCAGAAAGTTCTCGGCAGAAAGGAGCTTTCTCTCATCTTCCCGTTAGGGTGGAGGTTCGAGATGCTTGAGGCTACTGGGATTGATGCGGTTATCTGTCTTAACTTCACCAGTGAGCTCTCAAAGGTAAGCGCGGAGAATTTCATAAAAGACATCCTCCTTGAGCGTCTCAGGATAAAGGACATAGTAGTGGGTCCGGGATTTTCTTTCGGACACAAAAGAAAGGGGAATGTCGATCTCCTCCGCTCCATGGGAGAAACCTATGGCTTTAATACGGTAGTTGCAGAAGCGGCTCGGGTAGATGATCAAGTGGTAAGCAGCAGTGCTATAAGAAACCTTGTAAAAGACGGGGAAATCAGCGAGGCGAACCGGTTTTTCGGTTACGATTACTACATAGAGGGCGTCGTAGTGGAAGGTGAGAGAAGAGGCAGGAAACTGGGTTTTCCTACGGTTAACCTTGATACCGAATGGGAGATTCTTCCCAAGCCGGGGGTTTATGCCACCTACATCAGGCTTCCCGACGGCTTCCACGAAAGTATCACCAACATAGGGATACGCCCGACGTTTGAGGAGAGTAAGCTTACGGTCGAGACCCACATTTTTGATTTCAATGACGATCTTTACGCAAAGAAAGTCAGGGTGAATTTCGTCGAAAGACTGAGGGATGAGAAGCGTTTTGCGAGCGTGGATGAGCTTGTAGCGCAGATCGAACACGATGTCGCTTCGGTACGGGAAATTCTTTGCGATTACCCTAAGGACGAGCGGATTTGGAAATAAAAGCCACAACGCGGATATACGGCATCTTCGGTCATCCGGTGTCCCAGAGTCTGTCTCCCGCCATGCATAACGCGGCGTTCGAGCATCTAGGGCTTGACTGCGTTTATCTGGCTTTTGACGTGGACCCCCGGAACATAGACAAGGCCGTGAATTCGATAAGAAACCTCGGTCTTTGTGGAGTTAACGTCACCATCCCGCATAAGCAGTCCGTTATGGCGGGTCTGGACGAGATTGCTCCTGAGGCCTCCATGGTCGGAGCGGTAAACACCATAGTTAACGAAGACGGTAGGCTCAAGGGTTACAACACGGACGTTTCTGGAGTGCTGAGAGCTCTTCATTTTGAACTCGAGTTCGTCCCGCAAGACAAGAATATTCTTATCGTGGGAGCCGGCGGAGCCTCAAGAGCGGTAATAGTGGCGATGTGTACAGGCGGCGCCCGAAGTATTGCAATTGCAAACAGGACCTATTTTAAGGCACAAGAGCTTTCCGAGGAATTCTCTCCGCGTTTTGGAGACATCGGATTTTCCGCGGCCCCGCTTGAGGACGCAGCGCGGGTGGCGCAGATGATGGAGCAGACAGACATCGTGATTAACTGCTCTTCTGCGGGAATGGGTGATATCGAACCTCTTCGTCTTCCGCTTGACCTGCTCGATGAGAACTGTGTGGTCTACGACCTTGTCTACAAGCCTGCCGTCACTCCGCTAGTAAGGGACTCCAGGGCTCTTGGGCTCAAGGCGGAATCCGGGCTCGGCATGCTCCTTTACCAGGGAGTTGACGCTTTTGAGATCTGGACGGGCGAAAATGCCCCGGTTGAGGTGATGAGGGAGGCACTCTCTGTTTCCGGGTGATATAATAAACTAGGAAGTTTTTAATCGGTCACGGGAGAACTTTGATGAAAGTAACCAGTCCAGCGGGGGATTTTGAGATAACGGTGACGGAATCATCCGTGGAGGGTGATTTTATCGTAATAAGCGGGCAGATGGGAGTCTGGGATTCGCAGATATACATGAAGCCCTCCGACCTTCTTAGTTTTGCGGGGGTATTATTCAACCTACAGGTTATTTTGTTCCTCGCGAAGCAGCCGTTTAGGTGGATTTTCCGCGGAAAGCGGGACTAGCGGCGGTTTTTTCGGGGATAAGGAATTCCCTATGCCAACGTGCTTCAAGTGCCTTGCTGGTTGCGTTTTTTTCCCTGTCAGCAATACATGAAGATTGGACGAACAAGATTGAACTATCGGTTTTCATAAGGACTTTTTTTCCTGGAGAAACTTAAGGCCGGAGGAATCTAGGTGATCGCAAAGAACTTCAAGTGGTTGACGAAAGAAGGGGAGCCTGGAGAATACGGACTTTGCGGTCGGTGCTGGCATCGTCTGAGAGCAGGAACATTCAGGGCGTCTGGCTTTTTCTCCCGTCTGAATTTCACTTTTCGCGCCGCGGGACTGTCTCTGCTTGCATGCGCCGTGCTGCTTTCGGCGGGCGGTTGCGGTGGGGGTACGGAAGAGGGTATGCCTCCCTTTACAGAAGACCCTCCCCCTGTTGGTCCTGCCTCGCCCGCAAGGCCAAATCCCGTTGAACTTGAATTCCGTGAGACGCATCTCGGGTCTCCGGACATGCCGGATGGCGAAGACTATAAGGATGATGAATTCATGGCCCATTGGGGATTGACCGCCATCGACGCCGATGAGGCCTACGGCCGGGGGTATTTTGGTCAGGGAGTGACCATTGCGGTGGCGGATGACGGTATGGACCTAGCTCATCCGGACTTGGCCTTAGACGGCAAGATCAAGGCGCCGTGGCATATTCGCAACCGGAATAATATGGTGAGTGAAGCCTATAGAGAGGGAGTGCACGGCACCTATGTGGCTATGATTGCGGCGGGGGCAAGGGGCAATACCGACGGGAATTTTGAGATAACCGTTGACGATGGCGCGCGAATACCTACTAGGAACATTCACGGAGTTGCGCCGCGGGCTTCAGTTATGCCGATAGCAATGTCAGGTGGCGCAACTCCGGTAGAGGCAGTACGATACGCAGTTCGGAACAAAGCGCATATGCTGAATCTCAGTATAGGCATATCTACTTTTTATTATGGGAAATACACAGGCAGAGAGGGAGTATGGCTCACCCAGCCTCTTCCCTTCTTCAGACCGCTTCTCAGCCTGGATCTGATCCAGGAATTTGCGGAGGTCGCCGGGGTAATTGAAAATCAGGACATTGTCCTTGTGTGGGCAGCCGGGAACGAAGGATGGAACTCTTATCGCAGAGACGCTGTTGTCAGCATGTGCGGGAAGAACTTCATTGACGAGGACGGATGTCTGCTGGGAGAGATGCATGTCTCTCAGCAGGAGTTCATGGAGAATTTCATGTGGATCTACGACGAGAACAATCCTGATGACACCATTTCTTTCAAAGGCATGTGGGGAGAAGACTGCGGAGAAGATAACTGCGCAGAGTACAACTCCAGCGGAGAATGGAGGGAAGCCCCGTTGTTTGAGCCCGGATTGCTTGGAAAATGGATCGTGGCTGCCGCGTCGGATAGAAACGGCACGATCTCCTCGTTTTCCAACGGATGCGGCGCGGCCAGAAACTGGTGTCTGGTGGCGCCCGGAGAAGGCCTGACAATTAATCCCGGTGATTCGCATGGGCTTAGCGGTACGTCTTTTGCGGCTCCCATGGTGAGCGGGGCCCTTGCGGTGCTCAAGAGCCGGTTTCCCGATATGCCTATGGATGTTATACAGGCCATATTGCTCGTCTCCGCGGACCCGGTCGGAATTCGGGAAGACAATCACGAGGAACCGGACCCTGTCTATGGCTGGGGGCGACTGGACCTGAGAAGCGCCGTTATCAAGCAGGATGCCGTACGTCTTCCGTACTCCGTGCCCGGGACTGCCGGGGCGACGCGGGCGATTTCTCCGGGACACTACCGTCCCCCTCTGCTTCCCGCCTCCGTTCAGACGCACACAGGCAGTCAGAACCGCGGCCTGCGGCAGGGACAGTGCGTGTCTCCATATGAGATTATCCGGCGATACCAGAACCGAAACGGAAGACCTCGACAAATGATTGACAGAAGCGGAATCTGAGAAGTTCCTCAATAGTTCTCAAGCTTGGAAACCAGGGAACTCAGCCACGGCCGTAAAGGTCTGCGGGCAATATTTCTTATCCGCCGGCGAACGGATCGGGAATATCGGGATGCCAGCGCGCGAAATGATTTTTATGCGCCTCCGTATAGGCTCCGGGCGGGTAGTACTTGTCGTAGAAATCCAGGTCAAGATGATGGGCCTGCACCATGAACCGAAGGAACATGGGGTCGGAGAAAGCCGGGAACCTTCCGTATGTATCGTAGACGTAATTGCAGATATCCTTTACAACCTGTATTTCGTCTCTGCTGGGTCTTTCAACCTCCGCGAGCACGCCGGTCGGATCCTTGTAGGGAAGCTTGTGCGATTCCCAGTTCGTCCATTTCATGTCGTTAAACGCTTCCACTGCTTCTCCCATGTCCTTGTAGTACGGCGGGCAGAACGCCTGAAACAGGTCGTCCCGGCCCACGGCGACCGGGTTGGGATTTCCCGTGTCGCCCTGTATCTTCGGAGTTGCAAACCGGAAACCCAGCCCCCTGTGAAAAGGTGTTCCTCCGAGCATGAACATGCTCGCGAATCCGCTGAAAAGCCATCCTCCGAGACCCAAGGTCTGGAGCGTCAGGACCATGTTCTGTCCCATAAAGGCCTGTTCCGCGATGTAGCCGTTTGCAAAGCGAAGTTCCGCTTCGACAAGCGGCATTCTTTTTGACTTGTCAAGAAAGCCTTCCTCAAGCCAGTGCGCGGTTCCGGGTGGTCTCAGGCTGTGAAGCTCGTCGACGAAGTTAAACCTGTGGTCAGGCCTCATGTAGAAGAAGTAAAGGTTGATTATGCACGCAGAAAGATCCGTTACCGGCATGAACACCGTCGTTCCGGGCTTGTTCACGTTCCAGAGATTGTGGGCGGCGATTCCCGGGGGTTTTGACGGCAGGTCTGCTCTTCCGTCAGAAAGCTTGATCTTGGATTCGCGGAACAGCTCGAGTATCCGGTCCACTCTCTGGTGACGGGTCATTTTCTCTAGACCCTCAAAATCCTCGGCACGCCGATCATGCATCTTTATCATGTAGAGCCCCTCGTCATTCGTGTAGAAAAGCTCCGTTCTGTGCACGTCCCCTAGAGCGGGGATCGTCTTGCTCGTAAACTGCATCTCAAGGTCAAGACCCACGTGAGGGGGAAAGTCAGAGAGGTTTATGTTCTTTATGCCGAGGCCCGTCCACACCAGTATGGCTTCCTCAAGTTCCGACAAGGGAACCGGGTCGTGCTTCGATTTGTACTGTAGGGGTCCCTTTTCGATCTCCATTCCAAGGCCGAAGCGGCGGGACCTTCTCTGGAAAACGGCATCATAGAAACCGTGGTCTATGGCGTGATCAAGACCTTCTGGGTATTCGCTCATGAGTTTCTCCTTAAGTTAACTGTTACCCCCTGCGGGCAGTGTCATTCCTGCTCCTCGGAATCGGATTGGGTCACAAGTTTCATGTATTCTCTTTCGGTAATTATCTCCAGCGGGCTCTCAACCCTGTCAAGAAACACCACTCCGTTTATGTGGTCGTATTCATGCTGGAACACTCTGGCCGCGAAATCCGAGAAATCTTCTTCAACTAGATTGTTGTCTCTGTCCCTGTAGACAGCGCGGACCGACTTGTATCTTGGTACAAGTGCCCGTATTCCGGGGATGCTCAAGCAGCCTTCCCAGCCTTTTTCCACCTCGTCTGATACCGAGACTATCTCGGGGTTGATTACCACCCTGACTTCTGTCTCGGGGGCATCGGGATACCGTGAGCTCAGGGATCCGGCGATTATGAAGATGCGGAGAGATTCAGATACCTGAGGAGCGGCGATTCCGACGCCGTTTGCCTCGGCGGCTGTAAGGATCATATCATCAATCAACTCCTGGGTCTCCGTGCCACTTATGTTTTCCACTCTCGGGGCCCTTTGCCTGAGTACGGGGTTTCCCAGTTCGGTTATTTCACGTTGGTTTGCCATGGTTTTACTGGTTGAAAATGGACTGCTGTTTCCGGCCTCCTCATATAGATTGCGGGCCGGTGCTTAAGATTCTATTATTATAAAACAAAAAGCCGGGAGGTTAAAGATAACTTCGTGTCGGGAATCGAACTTATAAAAAGGGCAGGAGAATTCGGGCAAAGGACCGCGGTTGAGGACCGGACGGGAAATTTCACTTACGCCGACTTGCTTCGTGTCTCGCGCTTTGCGGCGCTTAACCTTCTTGGCGACGAGAAAGATCTTGAGGAAAAAAGGGTTGCGTTTTTAGTTCCCCCAGAGTTCGAATACGTGGCGCTTAAGCTAGGCGTATGGATGGCGGGAGGAGTGTCGGTTCCCTTGGGCACCGCTCATTCTCCGAGAGAGATAAAGTACGTCATAGAGGACTCCTGCGCAGAGACGGTGGTTTTTCACCCGGACCTCGCTCAAAAACTCGAAGGGGTTTTATCCGATACCGACGTGCGGTTCCAGAAGCTTCCGGAAGTTTTGCAGCCTGCCCGAGGAGAACTTCCCGGGATTTCCGAAGAGAGAAGGGCAATGATCATATACACAAGCGGCACTACCTCTAAACCCAAGGGAGTAGTCTCAACACATCTCGGCATAAAAGCCCAGATAAACAGCATGACGGAGGCGTGGGAGTGGACCCCTGAAGATTCGATACTCAACGTCCTGCCTCTCCACCATCTCCATGGAATACTGAATGTCGTTCTCTGCTGCCTGTGGTCCGGTGCCAGATGCGTGATGATGGACGGGTTCAATGCGCAGCGAGTATGGAAGAGGCTCGAAAAGAAAGACCTGACCCTTTTTATGGCCGTTCCCACTATTTATTCCAAACTGATAGATCTCTGGGATGATTTTTCCGTTGCGGAGAGAAGACGCATGAGAGATTGTCTTTTGGGCTTTCGTCTCATGGTTTCCGGCTCCGCGGCTCTTCCCGTGTCCGTTCTTGAAAAATGGAAAGAGATAAGCGGGCAGATGCTTCTTGAGAGATATGGAATGACCGAGATAGGAATGGCTCTTTCGAATCCTTACAGAGGCGAAAGGTTGCCGGGATGCGTGGGCTTCGCAATGCCTGGGGTCGAGGTGGGGATTTTCGACGAGAACGACAGGCTGGTGGGTGTTGGAGGGCAGGGGGAAATCAGGGTAAAGGGAGAAGGCGTGTTTCTCGAATACTGGGGAAAACCGCGGGAGACGGAAAGTGCGTTTTGTGACGGATGGTTCAAAACCGGAGACATCGCATTTTTAGAGCGCGGAGGTTCCTACAGGATACTCGGGCGGGAATCCGTGGACATAATAAAGTCAGGTGGATACAAGATATCCGCCCTCGAGATTGAGGAAGTGCTGATGGAGCATCCGCTTATCATGGAGTGTGCGGTGGTAGGGGTCGCCGACCCGAGCTGGGGAGAGAGGATAGGGGTGGCTCTCATGTTAAGTGAGGGTGCCTCGATTGACCTTGAAGAGCTTCGCGACTGGGCTTCCGACAAACTTGCTCGGTACAAGCTTCCGACCCGGCTTCTGCTACTTTCCTCGCTCCCGAGAAACTCAATGGGAAAGGTAGCCAAAAATCGCATTAAGCAGTCTTTTCAAAATAGTTTATAATTTTTTTGTAATCCGAGGTCAGTCTTTTTTTTGGTTTTAAGGATAAAGCGGAGAGAAACATGAACCGGGCTGAGAACTTACCCATGCCCTCAAACGGCAGTATACGTTACGGTCCCGACATGAAAGTCCTTATCGTCGGTGCCGGTGTTGCAGGACTTACGCTCTGCGGGCTTCTCGAGCAGCGGGGCTTTCATCCTACCCTTGTGGAGAGGGCTCCAAGGTTCGGGGATGTGGGATACGTGATAGTGGTCTGGCCCTCAGGAAGCAGGATACTCAAGGGGCTCGGTCTTTACGAACTGCTCAGGGAGCGGGGCTGCGCTTTTACCGATTACAACATTTCCAACTACAGGGGCAAGGTTATAAACAGCTACACGATTGATTCCGTGGTTGAGAAGTACGGCCCTATAATAAGTATTTACCGTCCTGATCTGATAGACATACTCCTAGGGGCGGTAAGCGATGATTCGATCAGGATGGACACCACCGTTGTTTCCCTCGAGGACACTGGGGACGGAGTTAAGACGGTATTCAGCGACGGGAGCACGGGGACCTATGATCTCGTTATAGGATGTGACGGGATAAGGTCAAGAGTTCGAAAAGAGATCTTCGGCGACATACCGCTTCGCTACAGTGGCATGTCCGGGTGGGGCTTCTGGGTCAACCCGGACTTCTGCAAAAGCGAAGGGATCATAGAGTACTGGGGGAAGGGGAAGTTTCTCGGGATGTGGCCGACACGCGGACGTCTTGCCATTTTCACTAGTGTGAGAAGAGAATCCGGCATCCGGGACAGCGTTGATACGAGAATAGATAGCATCCGTCGGAGTTTCGCCGAGTTCGGAGGCGTAGTGCCGGAAATCCTGCGCAGTCTTGATGATCCCCGCAATATTTACTATGACGAGTACAACGACCTCAGAATGAATAGCTGGTCGCGAGGAAGAGTGGTGCTTGTCGGAGATTCGGTTCACGCGATACTGCCGAATGCCGGCGCCGGCGTATCAATGGCGATGGAATCGGCGGCCGTTTTGGCCGAGGAACTTTGCAGAACCGATTCAGTGAACCTTGTTCACGCCTTCTGGCAGTATGAGTCAAGAAGAAAGGGAAGGGTGAACAAAGTTCAGAACCAGTCAAGGATCATGGGGAAATTCATATACACCGAAAGCGGTGTTCTCTCGTCTATTCGTGATTATATTGTGAGGGTATATTCGAGTAGACAGCTTTTCAGGTACTGGGACAGCATGCTGAAAGATCCCCTTTGAGATCAGTGTTCCCGGTTTAAAAATTTTTTTGATTCCGGAGCGTAACTTTAATGAAATCATTCAAACATCTGCTTTTTTTCTTCGTCTTGACGGCGATTCTCTCGTTTCCTCTATCAGAAGCCCTTTCCCATGATTTCTCCGAGTCCATCTCGGCTACGGTAAAGCGTCTTACCCCTTCGGTCGTTAATATAAGCACGACAAACGTAATAAAAACTTCGCCGTATCAGGATGAGTACTTCAAGAAATTTTTCGAAAAGTTTTTCTCCGACCAGATGCCGGGGAGGGAGTTCAGGAACAAGGGACTGGGTTCCGGCTTCATAATGAGTTCCGACGGCTACATAATTACTAACAACCATGTAGTGAGAAGAGCCGAGGAGATCGAGGTGATACTCGAAGGCGGCAAAAAATACACTGCCAAGATAGTCGGCACCGATCCCGTGACGGATCTTGCCCTGCTGAAAATCGATCCGGAAGAGCCTCTTCCCGCTGTGGAGATGGGCGATTCCTCTGCCCTTGCCATAGGAGACTCGGTGTTCGCCATCGGAAACCCTTTCGGCCTAGGTCACACGGTCACCGCCGGGATAGTCAGTGCGAAGGGAAGGGCTCTTGGAATCGGGCGGTACGACAACTTCATTCAGACCGACGCGGCTATTAACCCTGGAAACAGCGGTGGGCCGCTTTTTGACTATGAGGGCAAGGTGGTAGGCGTGAACACCGCGGTCATGGCCCGCGGCCAAGGCCTCGGTTTCGCCATACCGATAAACATGACGAAGACTGTCGTTGAGCATCTCAAGGTTCATGGAAAGGTCATCAGGGGTTGGCTTGGGATAATGATTCAGGACATAACCCCAGAAATTTCCGAGGCCCTCGGGATCAACCGCGACAAGGGAGGGCTCGTATCCGAGGTCAAGGAAAGAAGTCCGGCGGACAAGGCGGGCATCAGAAGGGGAGACGTTATTGTTTCCGTGGGGAGCGAGAAAATTCCGGACGCCGCTACGCTTGCAAGGAAACTGGCGCTTACCAAGCCCGGGGTTGATACGAAATTCGTGGTGCTTCGAGACGGGAAGGAGAAGATCTTTACCATAAAGCTTATCGAACATCCCGAGAACGAGAAAATCGAGGAATCTCCCGATAAGCTGAAAACGGAGGAGGCACTCGGCATTGAAGTGAGCGAGATAACCGAGCAACTCAGAAACCGGTTCCAGATCAAGACCTCGGGCGGAGTCATTATCGCAAGAGTTGCACGCGGGAGCCTCGCCTCCGAAGCAGGGTTTCTCCCGGGCGATGTGATAGTGGAGGTAAACGGAGATGCAGTTGGCGGACTCGATGAATACCATGGAGTGCTTGAGAAGCACGATTCTAGCGGAACCCTGCTTTTTCTTATCGAACGCAAGGGAAGGACAATATATCTTGGCGTAAAGATGGGGCGCGAGTGATGATAGAGGAAAAACTCGCAGAACTTGGAATAGGGCTTGCAGAGGAAGTTCCGGCCTTGGGAAGCTACGTTCCCGCTACAGTGTCGGGCAATCTGATTTTTGTATCAGGTCAGCTTCCCGTTGAAAAAGGAAAGCTTCTTTTCATGGGCAAGGTGGGATCCGATCTTACGGTTGGAGATGGCTACGAAGCGGCCAGACTCGCGGCGATAAATGGCCTTTCCGTGATCAGTCATACCTTGGAAAATCTTCGCCAGCTAAGCAGGATCGTGAAAGTGACGGGTTACGTGGCAAGCGCCCCCGGATTTACGGAACAGCACAAGGTGGTTAACGGCGCCTCAGAGCTTTTTTCCGACATACTCTCTGAGAACGGACGCCACGCGAGGGTTGCGGTAGGGGTTCCCGCACTTCCGATGGATTCCCCGGTGGAAATTGAAATCATAGCCG
This sequence comes from Candidatus Dadabacteria bacterium, assembly GCA_009837205.1. Classification (NCBI taxonomy): domain Bacteria; kingdom Pseudomonadati; phylum Thermodesulfobacteriota; class Candidatus Dadabacteria; species Candidatus Dadabacteria bacterium. The sequence goes on from VXTZ01000004.1 coordinate 15,658, forward strand.
AGTTCTCACACGGCTACGATTTCTGAGAAAACTGGGGGTTTTGCCCTGATGTTTCCCATATATCTTTATTCAGACAGTCCTTCGCAATCGCTCGTCATGCGGGGCGTGACGGATTTTCTCACGGATCTGGGTCTCTCGGTTGAGTTTCGCGGGGACTTCCTGAGCTATCTCTCGCTTGCGGCCGAGGAGGTGGCTGAACTTGAATCCTTTCTCTCAAAGGCTAGGGTTTTTGACATTGAAACGCCTGTTGACTTCTTCGAAACTCATCTGCCGTCCGAACCGTTTGAAAAGGAGCTTTATGACGGTTTCTGGGTTCAGAGAATATTCTCGAGATTTTTTCTTAGAAAACATCCCGGCGAACTTGCGAAATCGGGTTTTCACGCGGTTATCACGGGCAGGCTGCTTGGTACCTACGGATCCCGGAGATACCACGCCAGGGTTATAATCTCGGGATTTCCATCCTTTATTTCAACCTCGGGACTGGTGGAAGGTCCGGCAAGGCCCAGGGAGTATTATTTTCTCAAGGCGGAGTTTACCCGTTCGGGAAAGAATCTCTCAGAGCTTGACGAGGCGTTTCGGGGAAAGTTCGTTGATTACGAAGACGAGAGGATAACTAAGATAACAGGCCCCTACATACTTCAGCCTCTTCTGCACCATTTCTCCGGGAAAGAATTCTGCCAAAACGGCAGATGCGCACTTTTTAACTCCCACTGGCAGAAAGAAGTTCTCGATATACAGCACTCGGGCTTTTTATGCACCGAGTGCGAGAGCGAAATAAGGAAAATAGGAAAAAGGCGGTAGAAGCTGCGCCCCGCTACGCTGTAATGAACAGGAAACCGTCCCGGTTTCTAATCCATTTCATCAAGTATGTTTATAGCCACTTGGGCTACCTTTTTCCCGGAAAGCAGCATACCGCCGAAAGTGGGCCCCATCCTCGGAAGCCCGAAGGTGGTGTTAACCGCCATTCCGCACGCGAGCAGGCCGGGATGTACTTCTCCAGTGTATTCAACGAGTGCTTCTTCCGATTTCTCGACCCACATCGATCCGTGACCCGGAAGCTTTCTGTAAAGGCCCTGCTGAGAGAGTCTGGAAACGCAGTAGGCGTCGTGCCCTGTGGCATCTATTACCAGTTTTGATTCTATTGCTACGGGGTCAAGGCAAGTTATTTCCTTGGGCATGTTTGCGATGGGCGTCCAGTTGATCACTATCCCCGCGACTCTTCCGTTTTCCCTGTAAACCAGATCGTCAAACAGCGTCATGTTCCTCACTTTCGCCCCGGCCTCACACGCAGTCGCTATCAGCTTCGAACAGGCGTAAGGACCGTCGGCGACGAAAAGTCCTTCTGTGACCTCTTCATACGGCACTTCAATCTCGTTAAGAACTGTTTGCCCCGGGGCGCGTACGGTGACCTTGTTCATCAGGTATCCGCCGATCCAGAACCCTCCTCCTAGGTAATTCATTCTTTCAACGAGCAGAACCTTGTACTTTCTTTTCGCTATGTCTTTTGCCGCCACGAGCCCGCTCGGCCCCGCCCCGACGATTATGACGTCGCTTGTAATGTATTCGCTGAATTCATTCGAGAATCCTTCAACGATGGCCCTGGTGACCTCTTTTTCTCCTATCGGTGCGAACTGGGGGGTTTTTAAACTGTCTGACATGTGATTTTCCTCCGGAAAATGTCAATAAGGTTCTGCTTTTTACTCCTGTTCTTCTTCCTTCACGACATTCACTGTTACCTGCTGTGTTACGTCCATGTGGAGTTTAAGTGCAACTGTGTATGTTCCAAGTTCCTTTAAAGTTCCGTCAAGCAGTATGTCCCTTCTTGAGATCTCGAATCCTTTTTCCTCGAGCGCGTCGGAAATGTTCTGCGAGGTAACTGACCCGAACAACCTATCTCCCTCCCCGGCTTTGGCGGATATGGAGATTTCAAGACCTTCGAGTTTTTCGGCAAGAGTTTTGGCATTCTCAAGGATTTCGGTTTTGCGCAGTCTTATGGCTTCTATCTTGCTTTTCCAAGCCTTAAGGTTCGATTCGGTTGCCTTTACAGCGAGCTTGCGGGGAAAAAGATAGTTCCTCGCCATCCCGTTTTTCACTTCTTTTACGTCTCCGACGACTCCTACGTTTTCCACATCGGAAATCAGAATTACTTTCATTGTTTACCTCCGCGCATCGGTTAAGCGGTATCCGGGAATCACTTGTGGGTTACCGTATACGGCAAAAGCGCCATGAAGCGGGCTCTCTTTATAGCAATCGCCACCTTTCTCTGCTCCTGCCTGGAGAGCCCTGTGTTTCTCCTAGGCAGTATTTTTTTTCTCTCAGTTATGAACTGCGAGAGAAGCTCCGTGTCCTTGTAATCTATCTGCTTGCCTTCCTTGGCAAGATCTCTGGGTTTCTTTCTGCGCGAGTAAAACCTTCTTCCGCCTCCCCCTCCCATTGGTCTTCTGCTCATGACTGGTCGCCTCCTTGGGTCTTTTCTTCGTCCCCCTGGGGCTGTTCTACATCTCCTTGGGGCGGTTCTTCGCTTTCCTGAACCTGTTCAGCAGCTTCCTGTGGCTGTCCTTCGTCTCCCTGAACCTGTTCAGCGGCTTCCTGTGGAGGCTCACCGTTGCCTTCGGCCTGACTTTCAGACTCTGAGGAAGGGGACTGAAAAGCGCTCTGATCCTCTTGCTCGGATGGTTGCGGAGGAACGTTCATCCCACCGCCCGCAGTTTTCTGTTCCTCCTCGATGTACTTTACGGTCATGAACCGCAGAACATTGTTTTTCGAGAGGTTAAAGTATCTTTCTATGTCTGTTACGGCCTTGGATTCAGCCGCGTAAACGGCTATGTAGTAGGTGCCTCTAGTGTAATTTTCTATTCTGTACGCGAGATCCCTTTCAGCCCATTTTTCGGATTTTATCATCTCCCCGCCGTTTCCGGCAACGCTCTGCTCGACCCTGTTCTGGATCGTAAGAAGGTCTTCGGGGGATATATCTGGTCTTACGAGATAAAGCGTTTCGTACTTCTTCGGCTCTATAGCCATCCTTACTGCCTCCTGTCTTGGTCTTAGGCCCCTGACGCTTTGAAGTCAGGAGCAACAGAAAAAACTATTATACTGATTTTCGGGGACTGTGTAAATAAACGGGCTGGGGGGGCATGCCCCCCCAGCCCGCAGGTAAAGCGTCCGTTTTATATTATAAGAAGAGGAGCTACGACAAGCGATACTATGGACATCAGTTTGATCAGGATGTTCATAGCCGGCCCTGAGGTATCCTTAAACGGATCTCCTATCGTATCCCCGACGACGGCGGCTTTGTGCGCCTCCGATCCTTTCCCCCCCAGATTACCTTCCTCTATGAATTTTTTCGCGTTATCCCATGCTCCGCCCGAGTTCGCCATCATAAGAGCGAGCATCACTCCCGCCACGACCGCTCCGGCGAGAAAACCTCCGAGGGCTTCCTCTCCGAGGGCAAAGCCTATTACGAGCGGCACCACTACGGCGGTAATGCCCGGCAGTATCATCTCTTTTAAGGAAGCGTCTGTGCTTATCTGCACGCACCTAGCGTAGTCCGGTGTGGCCTTTCCTTCAAGAAGTCCGGTTATTTCCCGAAACTGCCTTCTTACTTCCTCCACCATCTGCTGCGCCGACCTTCCCACGGAACCCATGGTCAGGGCGCCTATGAGAAACGGGATGGTTCCTCCCACAAGCATTCCCGCCACGACCTTGGGCTGGGTAATGTCGATAGAAGAGAGCCCGACGGCGTTTGTGTAGGCAGCGAAAAGCGCAAGGGCGGAAAGGGCCGCGGAACCGATGGCGAATCCTTTTCCTATGGCTGCAGTCGTGTTGCCGAGAGAGTCGAGCTTGTCCGTGATCTTTCTCACGTCCGCGCCGAGTTCCGACATCTCCGCAATACCGCCTGCGTTATCTGCTACCGGACCGTAGGCGTCAACCGACATCGTTATTCCTATGGTCGCTAGCATGCTGACCGCGGCTATCCCTATTCCGTAAAGTCCCGTGAACCAGTAAGACAGCACTATTGCCGCCGCGATTATGATCACCGGGTAAGCCGTGCTGTACATTCCCACCGCGATTCCCTCGATTATGTTGGTGGCAACGCCCGTCTCGGAGGCTTTTGCTATTTTCCTGATCGGAGGTCCCGAGGTGAAATGCTCCGTAACCTTGCCGATCAGTATTCCGGCGAGCAGACCCGCTATGGAAGTAAGCCATATGCTTATATATCCCTGTTTGCCCATGGTGGACAGGCTCTCCACCTGCGCCAGCCCGTAAAGTGCCAACAGGGAGATCGCGCAGTATACGACCGCGGCGAATATGGTGGATCTTTCAAGCACGGCGCTTGGTTCTCCTTCCCTGAGCCATCCTACCGCCTTGGACCCCACAAGCGAGGAGAGGCTTCCTATTACGATGAGTATCAGCGGGACCGACATCATGGCGAGCTGGTTTGTCGCCATGCTGGCTGCGATCACTACGGTAGCGATTACGGCTCCCACGTAGGATTCGAAAAGGTCGGCGCCCATTCCCGCTACGTCTCCGACATTGTCTCCGACATTATCGGCGATCGTGGCCGGGTTTCTCGGGTCGTCCTCGGGTATTCCGGCCTCAACCTTTCCGACGAGGTCGGCTCCGACGTCAGCTGCTTTGGTGAATATACCTCCGCCTATCCTTGCGAAAAGAGCTACGGTGCTGGCTCCCATTGCGAACCCGCCTATCATTCCTCCGAATTCCTTTAAGAACGCTGTGAAAAGGGTGCTGTCTTCGGGCTTTGTCTGAAGGTCGATTCCCAGAAGAAAAACGACTGAGAGTCCCAGAAGACCCAAACCTGCGACCGAAAGCCCCATCACGTTTCCACCCCGAAAAGCCACCTCGAGGGCTTTTCCCTGTCCCTCGCTAGCTGCCGCTTGTGCTGTTCTCACGTTAGCTTTCGTGGCTGACTTCATGCCGAAAAACCCAGCTATAAGCGAACAGATCGCCCCGCCGAGATAAGCGGCCCCGGTTTCAATTCCAAGAAACACCGAGAGCAGAACGAAAACAATCGCGGCGAAAAGGCCGATTATCCTGTACTCCCTTTTCAAAAACACCATCGCTCCCTCGTGAATCGCAGAAGCGATCTGCTTCATTTTGTCGTTTCCTTCAGGAAGCTTGTCTATCCCCCTGTATACAAATAACGCGTATAGGAGCACGATAAGACCTACCACGATTCCCACAAGTCCTATATTGCCCACTAGTACTTCACCCATACCCATTGGTAAATTCCTCCTAGTAGAGAATTGTTTTTTTTCAGTTCAGTCGACTGTTAAATTTGTTCATTGCCGAATCCACCCCGGCGCTTATTATCTCAAACGTTGCCTCCACCGCGGTCTCGACCATCTCGGCGGCCGTTTCCCTCTCATCCGAGGAGAATCTGGAGAGAACGTGATCACGTGCCTCTTTTTTTCCCGAGGGTTTCCCTATGCCGATTCTCACCCTGCAGAATTCCCCGGAACCAAGGGACGATATTATCGACCTTATTCCGTTGTGCCCGGCCGAGCCTCCTCCCCTGTTCACCCTTATGTTTCCCAGAGGGAGATCGAGCTCATCGTAGACCACGATTATCTGCTCGACTGCTATCTTGTAGAATTCCTTCGCTTCGCGAAGCGCCTCACCACTTGCGTTCATGAAGGTCTGGGGCTTTATTATGAACAGCTTCTCATCCGAATAGACCGCCTCCGCGCAGAGACTTCTGAATTTTTTCTTCCCGATCTTTACTCCCAGGCGCTCAGCCGCGCGCTCAGCCGCGCGGAAGCCTATGTTATGTCTCGTATTGTCGTAGGCGGAACCGGGATTTCCCAGGCCTGCAATCAGATATCGCATGGATTCGATGACTTATTCCTGGGTTTCTTCGGCTTCCCCTTCCCCTTCCCCTTCCTCTTCTCCGGCCTGCACATCCTCCTCTGTCGAGCGCTGCGCTATCACCTGGACGACTTTTTCGCTGCCGTCCCTAACCGGTTTCACTCCCTCGCCTAACTCAAGTCCCCCTATGTCCACGAAACCTCCTATGTCGAGAGAACTTATGTCTATTTCTATCAAATCGGGAATATTTTCCGGCAGACATTCAAGATCGATGGTTCTCATCAGTTTTTCTAGCGTGCCCCCTCTTCTTTCCCCTTCGGACCTTCCCTGGGTGCTTACCGGAACTTTTACCCTGACGCTTTTTTTCATGTCGATAGCCAGAAAATCAAGGTGGATCACCCTGTTTTTAATGGGGTCTCTCTGGACTTCCTTCAGCATCGAGAATCTTTTTGCGGAGGGCTCGGAACCGTCTATCTCAAGTTCCAGAACGGTGTTTATTCCGGTGTTGTTTGAAAGCGCCCGCTTAAGTTCATCAGGACGCACCACAAGTGGTACCGGATCCTCTCCCTGACCGTAAAGTATGGCCGGTATGTTCCCTTCCTTTCTTACTTCTCTGGCTCCGCTTTTGCCGATTCTTATTCTGGGTTTTACCCGAAGTGAGCTCTGTACCATGGTTTTTCTCCTGGATTTCGTTTAAGTAAAAAGTGCGCTTATCGATTCCCCGAGTGCCGTTCTCCTTATGGCCTCGCCGATGAGGTCAGCGATACTGAGCACGGTGATTTTCGCACTCTGTTTCTGGTTTTCCTTCTGGGGAATGGTGTTTGTGATTATTACTTCATCAATATCCGAGTTGTTTATCCTGTCTAGGGCAGGCCCTGACAGCACGCCGTGAGTGCAGCAGAGCGATACGCTTCTAGCTCCTTTCTCAAGGAGCACTTTGGCGGCTTCGGTGGCGGTTCCTGCCGTGTCCACCAGATCGTCAACTATTATCGCGTGCTTGTCTTCCACGTCGCCGATTATGTTGCTTATCCGGGCGACGTTGGGAGCAGGCCTTCTCTTGTAGCAGATGGCGATTTCTGAGTGGGTTCTGTTCGCGAACTCGGTTGCCCTCTCAACCCCCCCGGCGTCTGGAGAAACCACTACGGTTTCGCCGTCGCGGTACTTCTCCCGCAGGTAGTTGGTTATCACGGGTGCGGCGTAGAGGTGAGTTACCGGAACGTCAAAGAACCCCTGTATCTGGCCGGCGTGAAGATCCATGGTCACTATTTTACTCGCGCCCGCGACGACTATGAGGTCCGCGGCCAGCTTGGCGCTTATCGGGGCTCGGGGCTGAACCTTTCGGTCTTGTCTTGCGTACCCGTAATACGGTATTACGGCGGTTATTACCCTTGCGGAGGCCCGCTTGAGCGCATCTATGATTACGAGAAGCTCCATTATGTTCTCGTTTACCGGAGGGCATGTCGACTGTATGATGAAAGCGTTCGAACCTCTTACACTCTCTCTTATGTCAACGAAGATTTCCCCGTCGCTGAAACGGTTTATCTCCATTTCTCCGGGGGAAACCTCAAGATAGTTGCACACATCCTCAAACAGAGGGTGATTTGACGTGCCGCTGAATATTTTTGCGTCCTGCATTTCCATGGTGGGCCTCAAAATATGAAACCCTGTATTATAGAGTAAAGTTTTTATAATTCAAGCGCCGGGGACATTGCGGAGTTCCCGGGATGGGCTACTTTCTGTAGGGCGAGAAATCAGGCGGTCTTTTCTCCACAAACGCATCGGTTCCTTCGGCGGCCTCGGCTGTGGTCTTAAAGAGCTCGAGGGAAGCCTTGCCCATGCTTGAGATTCCGAAGAGTCCGTCGGTCTCGGAGTTAAAGGAGTACTTGGCAAGCTTAAGGGCGGTAGGGCTTTTAGACAGTAGTTCCTCGCACCAGGCGTTAACCTCGGAGTCAAGCTCGTCCGGGGGAACGACCCTGTTTATAAGTCCCATCTCGAGGGCTTCCTTGGCCGAGTACTGCCTGCACAGATACCACATTTCCCTAGCTTTTTTTTCACCGATGAGTCTTGAGAGGTAAGCTGTCCCGAAGCCCGGATCCACGCTTCCCACCCTCGGCCCTACTTGCCCGAAAACGGAGTCCTCAGAAGCGATTGTCAGGTCGCACATGAACTGCAGTATGTTCCCTCCGCCTATGGCGTAGCCTCTAACCGCGGCTATGACCGGCTTCGGTATATTTCTTATCAGGTAGTGGAGATGGGAAACGTAGTCCCCGACTCCGAGAAGCCCGTCTTTGCCCCCGGCGCCGCTTTTTTTCTCCTTGAGATCTCCCCCGCTGGAAAACGCCTTGCCCCCCGCACCTCGGAGGACCACCACGCCGACCTGCTCATCCGCCCAGGCTTCCGTAAAGGCCTTGATCATTTCGTTAAGCGTTACGTCCCGGAAAGCGTTAAGCGCCCGGGGGCGGTTTATGGTCACGAAGGCGACTCCGCCCGTTTTCTCGTAGATTATGTCTCCAAAGTTCATCCGCTATCCCTTGTACCACTTTCCGGTGCTTTTCCCGGTAAATATATTCACGCACTTGGTTTCAAGGTAGTTGTCTATACCTTCGGCTCCCAGCTCCTTTCCAATTCCGCTCTGCTTGAACCCTCCGTAGGGAGTTTCGGGGACTATGCCCCCGTAGGTGTTTACCCAGAGGTAGCCGGCCTTTACGGCCTTTGCGACCCTAAGCGCGCGGTTTATGTCCTGGGTCCAGATTCCCCCGGCGAGTCCGTACTCGATGTCATTTGCCGCCGCGACGGCCTCTTCCTCGGCCTTAAAGGGAATGACGCAGACCACCGGCCCGAAGATTTCCTCGCGTACCAGAACCGAGTCGGGAGGGGTGTCCTCTATAACTGTTGGCGCTATGTAGTAACCCTTGTCGAATCCCTCGGGACGGTTTCCGCCCGCGACCACCCGGGCTCCCTCCGAGACGCCTTTTTCGATGTAGTTCATCACGTTTTCGTAATGCTCCTTTGAAATCACTGTCCCGAACTCGGTTTCAGGGTCCTCCGGGTCTCCGATTTTTATTCTGGATATCCTGTCAAGATAAGAGGAGAGAAACTCATCGTATATTTCTTCGTGGAGCAGCAGCCGGGTAACCGCGGTGCAGTTCTCCCCCTGGTTAAAGAAGCCCCCGCGAAGACACGCCTCGACGGCTCCCTCGATATCCGCGTCCGCAAAGACCATGCACGGGGCCTTGCCGCCGAGCTCAAGCGACACTCTTTTTATCGATCCCGCCGCCGTTTTCATTACGTTTTTTCCGACCTCGGTCGAACCCGTAAACGCTATCTTGGCTATCCCGGGGTGTTCGGTAAACGCCTGGCCGGCTACGGCCCCCTCTCCGGGCACCACGTTCAGCACTCCGTCCGGGAGTCCTGCCTCCGAGCAGAGCTTAGCCACCTCGAAGATTCCGCAAGAGGTGAGTTCCGCGGGTTTTATGACCACGGTGCATCCGGCCACAAGTGCCGGGGCTATTTTCCAGAAGGAAAGAAGAAGGGGGAAATTCCACGGGATTATGTGCGCCGCAACCCCCACGGGCTCTTTTATGGTGAGAGATATCTGGTTTTCGTTTACTTGGATGGTTTCTCCGTTAAGGCGGGTGTGCGCTCCCGAGTAGTACTCAAGCGTTCTTACCGAACCGCCTATTTCGACCATTGCGCTCTCGCGGATCGGTTTTCCGGTTTCGCGTGTGTTTAAAAGGGCTATTGCGTCTTTGTTATCCGATAGCGTCTCCGCAATCCGAAGGAGGTATTTGGCTCGCTCCGATGCGGGGAGTCTCGACCACGCCGGAAAAGCGTGTTCTGCGGCCCGAACCGCCGCATCTACGTCTTCCGGCCCTCCCTGGGCGACCTCGGCCAGGGGCTCTTCCGTCGCGGGGTTTTCCCTTACGAAGTAGGCGCCGCTTTGCGGTTCCCTTTCTTCGCCGTCAATGAAGAGATTGCATTTTATTTCCGTACTAGCCATGGCTTGAGAATTATAACAGACAGTTCCTCATGCGCATCCGCCCGGGAGCAGCTCAATGTTTCGCCGCCTTGTTCCGGGGTTGTTAGTAAGGTGCGTTCAAACGCCGAAAAAAACAAGGGCAGTCTCAGGACTGCCCTTGTCTGACAGCCGTTACCGCCAGTTTCAGCAAGACTGCCGGTATTGCGGGAAAGTTTCTACGCGCGTTTTCTAAGGAAAACGACCGAGAACAGAACAAATGCTGTCAGGAAGA
>VXTZ01000005.1 GCA_009837205.1 Candidatus Dadabacteria bacterium
ACAGCGCATACAGGTCGAAGGAGACGGAGAAGAAACTTCAGGAGAAGGGATACAGGAGCCATGTACACCGCAAGGGTTCACGGAACAGGCCGCTTGGGAGATGGGCCGAGTATGCCAACAGGATTTATTCGGCGGTGAGGGTGAGGGTTGAGCATGTGTTCGGGGCACAGAGCAACGACATGGGCGGGAGACTTCTAAGGAGCGTAGGGATAGTGAGGGCCAGGGCGCACATAGGTCTTAAGAATCTGGCGTACAACATGCGGCGGATGGTTTATCTTGAGGGAACGGTATAAGCGGAAACGGGGTCAGAAATGATCATGAAACGGAGAGAATTGCTTTTTATGGCACGAAAAACGGCTTTGCATGACGAAAACCCCCTTGGTTGAAAGGGAAAATGGGAAGTTGCCCGCAATCTTGAACCGCAAATCAATTTTTAGAAGTGCCCATGCGTGGTAGTTTACCCGTTTAACGACCGATGAAAAAGGTGTACGAATAAATCGGAATATGCACCTAGAACAAAAACACCAGACTCACATCCTGTGTAAAACAGGGCACAAGGCATAGAACCCCCTAAATTAGATCCGCAATCTGGAGCAAAATGGCATTACCCGGAAGGAATAAAATCCAAAGCAACCGAGTTTATGCAGTATCTAAGTCCCGTCGGAGGAGGACCATCTTTGAAAACATGTCCCAAGTGTTCCCCGCATTTACTTGATACTACCTCATAGCGCCTGAGCCCGAAGGAGTTATCGGGAACTATCCTCACTGCGTCCTCGCTTATGGGCCTCCAGAAACTCGGCCATCCGGTTTTTGAATCGTATTTATGCTCGGAGGAAAAAACAGGCTGTCCGCAGCCGGCGGTGACATAGGTCCCCTTTTTCTTGTTATAAAGCAGGTCTCCCGAAAAAGGGGCTTCCGTGCCTTTTTTCCAGAGAACTTTGTACTCAAGCGAAGAAAGCTTCTCTCTCCACTGCTCCGCGGTAAGTCCCATGACTCCCTCGGGCAGGGGTTTTTCAGCTTGCTCGCCACCTGCGGGCAGAAGGGGCCAGACAACAAGAACCGCAACCGCAAAAACAATCAGGGAAATTCCGCGTATAATCATGAAACCGACCTCTATTTTTCAATATAAACACCCCCTGTCGGCATGTAAAGTGCCTTAAAATCAGGTATCTAAAAAAGCAAACACACCGAAGGGAGGAGGAGGGAGAAAGCATGCCGAAAACACTTGAGGTTCTTGGGGCCTACGACGAAAAACTCATAAGAAAAATTCCCGTGACAAGCAAAAGGGAGATGCAAAAAGCGCTTTCCGAGGCAAGGGCTCTTGCCGATAGGCCGTCAGAGAGAATTCCCATTCCGCAAAGAATAGAGATCCTCGAGCGGACCAGAGAGTTTGTCGAGAGAAACTACGACCGCATCGTAGCGGACGCAGCGGCAGAGGGAGGAAAACCTCTCATTGACACAAGAGCCGAGATTACGAGGGCCGTAAACGGAATAAAGGTGGCAACCGAATCCCTCTCCAATCTCGGAGGAGAGGAAATACCCATGGGCTCAAACGCCGCTTCCCTTAACAGGATGGCATTTACTCTCAGGGAACCCATAGGGGTTGTGGTGGCCATCTCGGCCTTCAATCACCCTTTTAACCTCGCCGTTCACCAGGTGATACCCGCGGTGGCCGTCGGTTGCCCGGTAATCATAAAACCCGCGCTTAATACTCCCCTTTCCTGCCTTAACCTGCTCGAAGCTCTCTACGAGAGCGGTCTTCCGGAAAAATGGGCCCGCGCGGTTATAGTGGACGATACGCTCGCCGAAGCGCTGGCCACCGACAGAAGGGTCAACTACCTCACATTCATCGGTTCCGCCAAAGTGGGATGGCATCTGAGATCAAGACTCGCGCCGGGAACAAGATGCGCTCTTGAGCACGGGGGCGCGGCTCCCGTGATAGTAGGGCGTGACGCCGACATAGACGACATGCTTCCCCTTCTCGCAAAAGGCGGCTTCTACCACGCGGGCCAGGTCTGCGTTTCCGTGCAAAGGGTTTTCGCGCAAAGCTCGGTAGTGAAAAAGGTCGCCAGGGGACTTAAAAAACTCGCCCTTGAGACAAAAGTCGGAGACCCGATGAGTGAAGAAACGCATATAGGCCCCCTCATAAGCCCGAGGGAGGTCACAAGAGTCCACAGCTGGGTAAAAGAGGCTTTGAGAAAAGACGGGGAGCTTCTTTGCGGAGGCAGTAGAATAGGGAAAACCTGCTACGAACCCACTGTAATCCTTAACCCGAGCCAGAACTGCAGGCTCTCGCGCGAGGAGATCTTCGGACCCGTCATAGCCGTTTACTCGTACGAGAAAACGGACGAGGCCATAGAACTGGCAAACAGTCTCCCCTACTCGTTTCAGGCGTCAGTATTCACCAAGAACATCGATACCGCACTTGAAGCCGTGAAGGAGTTAAAGGCGGCTTCGGTGCTTGTAAACGATCACACCGCATTTCGGGTCGACTGGATGCCTTTTCGTGGGGCCGGGCACTCGGGAATCGGAACGGGGGGTATTCCGTACACGATGCGCGAGATGACCCACGAAAAACTTATGGTAATAAGGTCATCCGCGGTATAAGAGGATTTTGGGGAAAAGTTCCTGCCGGGACAAATCCATCCCGGCAGGAAAATAATATCGTTGCGTCAAGAGAAGCTTAGAAGCTGTACTCGTAAGCCAGGTAGTAATAACCGCCGTTAAATCCGAAAGGTGCCGAGCGCCGTGAGTAGGTGAAAACTCCCGGAGAATCGACTATAAGAGACCCATCGTGATCATATATTTTACCGCCCCTTGACTGGCCGATTTCGTTTTTGTCCGGCTTTACATCAAAAAGGTTGTTGGCCCCAACTTTAAGCGTACCGACTTTGCCCAGTTCCAGGCTAAGATTTGCATCGGTAATGTACTTTGCGCCATAAGTCTGGCTTTTTCCGCCGTCAACAACCGTATATTCTCCGTAACGGTGAACAGCAACCAGCAGGGATGCGAATCCTTTTGAATAAGACCCGGAAAGGGAGAACCGGTCCTTAGGCTGCCATTCTTCTATAATCGAACGGTCCTGCTCCGTAAAAAGCTCTTCAGGAAGGCCGAGCGGAAGATTCACGTCCGTGATCTCGGTTTCGTTTACAGTTCCGGCAAAAACGAGTTTTAAAGTAGAATTGTCGGAAAAGGAATGATCATAACTCGCGACCACATCCACTCCCTTGGTCGTAGTGTCCGCAGCGTTCATGAAGAACTGGCCCTGCTGCGCCCCTACGCCATCCCTTACCGATTGAGGAATGGCTTCATTGCCCTCGCTAATCCTTCCGCTCAGGATAATACGATCATCAATCAGTATGTAATAGAAATCGGTTGTAATTGTGAAAGCGGGAAGCGGGTTAAACACGAAACCGGCGCTGAAATTCCTTGAAGTTTCTTCTTTAAGCTCCGGAACTCCTATCATCCTCGCAAGATCACTGTCATTGCGGAAAGTACCCACTTCAAATGCGTCAAATTCTCCTGTCTGCTCATTAAGATTGAACTGTGTCGAGACGTTGTTGAAATAAATCTGCTGCATGGAAGGAGCCCTAAAACCCGTGCTCGCGGAACCCCTAAGGGCAAATGAATCGGAAAGTCCGGCTCGGGCGGAGAGCTTTCCGTTAAAGGTGTTTCCGAAATCGCTGTAGTTCTCGTAGCGCACCGCAGGACTTAAAAGCAACATCTCCCCTACATCAACCTCTGCGTCGGCGTAAGCGGAAAAAGCATCCCTCGCTTCCGAGAGCTCATTGCTAGGTTTGAAGCCTGGAAATACCTGTATTCCGGGAGACCCTCTGCCTCCAGGACCATCGTAGTCTTCGTATGAATACCGTTCGCCGGCTTCTATCTCATATTCCTCCCTTCTGTACTCACCTCCCCAAGCGAGATTTCCAAACGTAAAGGGAGCCGTAAAATCAAGATTCACTGTATGCTGAAGAAGCTTCAGCTCTCCCGCATCGGCGGACAGTGGAATTGAACCGGTGTAATCCGCATCGGAGAGACATTGCTCCGCTTCACCGGTATGACACCTGACCCATGAGGCGTTATGGGAATCAGTAATCTCAAAGGAAAAAGAGTTTCCACCCACTACATAACTCGCGTCCATTTCAACGCTGTCAGTAAGGTTTCCCTCAAAACCCGCACCGAACGCGATATCATTTATGCTGGTGTTGATAAGAGGAAGAAAACCATCCGGATAAGCTGATCCGGCAGGGTTTCTGTCAAGCTGATTCGCCCTTCTGTAAAAACCTCCGCTCTCGTTTTCCCTCTTCGACAGGTCAAAGAAGCTGTAAATCTCACCGTCCATCAGGTCCACCGGCGCTCTCATGTTGAGCACGAAGCTTACGTGCGTGGAATCTGCGTCACCCACTCTGAACCTGTCCCTGTCAAAAACGCGCTCGGGATCGTTTACACTGTTGGCTGAAAGCGTCCGGGGACCACTCAGGCTTCCGCACGGGGCCGCATTTCCATCCGCATCAAGACATTCACTGCCCGGATACTGGATATCTCCCATTACCCCGGCCCTGTTGGATTTACTTCTGTCCCTTACTTCAAGGGTCGCATTAACTACGCTTTCCCCACCAAGCGAAAAACCCTTGTTTATGCTCGCCACAAGAGTTTCTCCGTCTCCTTCGTAAAGCTGTCCGGCAGTCGCCGTTATCTTGCCGTCGTAGCCGTCCTTAAGGACTATGTTTATAACACCGGATATAGCATCTGAACCGTACTGCGCTGAAGCACCGTCCCTCAGCACCTCGATTCTCTTTATGGCACTTACGGGAATCGTGTTCATGTCAACACCAGCGGTACCGCGACCCACGGAGGTGTTTACGTGTATCAGAGCGCTTTTATGGCGGCGCTTTCCGTTAACAAGCACCAGAACCTGATCAGGCCCAAGGCCCCGAAGCGTGGCGGGACGAAGAGAGTCTGTTCCGTCGCTTATGGTCGAGCTCGAGAAATTAAAAGACGGTATGAGCTCCTGAATAATCCTTCCTACCTCGGTCTGGCCCGTCGCGACGATCTCCTCTTCGGTTATGACGTCAACGGGAACGGGGGAGTCTGAAACGCTGCGTTCCTCAAAACGGCTTCCGAGCACTACGAGCTTTTCGAGTTCAAAGGCGTGCGTCAAGGGACTTAGCAAACCTGCGACGAGCAGCACGGCAAGCCCCGCAATAATTCCTTTTCTCATCTTAATCCTCCATAACTTAATAATGCAGATTTTTGATTATAACACAGAACACAGCATAGTTTAAACCGTAATATTTCAGGAAAACGGAAAATTTAGAAGTAATGACAGTTCCTTGCAAATCCTAAGAAAAACCACCGCGGAGCAAGTGCGGACGATCAGGTTTCATTCAGGCACATGAACCTTCACGCCGTTTGAAACATAAAGACATTGCTTTATACTTTCAGCCTGATCATGGAAACAGACCTAATTCGAAATTTCTCCATAATAGCTCACGTCGATCACGGCAAATCAACTCTTGCCGACAGGCTTCTTGAGTTCACGGGCACCCTCAGCGAACGCGAGAAAACCGAGCAATTCCTCGACAACATGGAAATAGAAAGGGAGAGGGGAATAACCATAAAGGCCCAGGCGGTAAGGCTGAAGTACAAAGCCGATGACGGCAGAACCTATGAGTTCAACCTGATAGACACCCCCGGGCACGTCGATTTCAGCTACGAGGTTTCGCGGAGCCTCATAGCGTGCGAGGGAGCACTGCTTGTGGTTGACGCCTCCCAGGGAGTTGAGGCCCAGACGCTTGCCCACGCTTACCTGGCCGCTGATTCAGGGCTTGAGATGATACCCGTCATAAACAAGATAGACCTGCCTTCCGCCGAACCCGAGAGAGTGAAAAAAGAAATAGAGGATATAGTCGGAATCTCCACCGAGGACGCCGTTTTGGCAAGCGCCAAGGACGGAACCGGCACGAAGGAGATACTGGAATCAATCGTGGCGCTCGTACCGCCGCCTAAGAGCCCCGAGGACTCGAGGCTCAAAGCGCTCATATTCGACAGCTGGTTCGACTCATACCAAGGCGTCGTGATGCTGGTGAGGATATACGAGGGAACGGTAAGACTTGGCATGAGAATCAAGCTCATGGCAACTGGCAAAAAATACGAGGTGCGGAAGATAGGTGCGTTTGCTCCGCAGGCAGAGGAACTTGAGCAGCTCACGACGGGACAGGTCGGATTCATAACCGCCTCCATAAAGGAAATCGGGGAAGCTGGAGTCGGTGACACGATAACGGATGCCGATTCCCCCATCAAAAACCCCCTCGAGGGATTCAAGGTCATAAAGCCCATGGTCTTCAGCGGGCTCTACCCCATCGACACGGGAGATTACGACAGGCTCAAGGAAGGGCTCGAGAAGCTCAAGCTCAATGACTCGTCACTTGTTTACGAGCCCGAGACGTCATTGGCGCTTGGGTTCGGTTTCCGCTGCGGCTTCCTCGGGCTGCTACATATGGAAATCGTGCGGGAGAGGGTGGAGAGGGAATTCGAGGTAAATCTCATAACTACCGCGCCGACCGTCATTTACAAGGCCGTCTATCCGGGAGGAAGGGGGGTGTACGTCGACAATCCCAGCGAGCTTCCGACCGGCGACCGCTCGGCCCGGCTCCAGGAACCGTACGTGTACGTCTCCGTTCACACCCCTTCGGATTATCTGGGGCAGATATTCGAGCTCTGCGAGAAAAGAAGGGGCATACAGAGGAACCTAAGCTACGTGACTGAAAACAGGGCCATAATCGAATACGAACTTCCCCTCGCAGAAATAGTCTACGATTTTTACGACAATCTAAAATCCGTCACCAAGGGCTACGCCTCGATGGATTACGAACCCGCCGGATACAAGGACTCAGACCTCATAAAGCTCGATATCCTAGTTAACGGAAACATAGTCGATGCGCTCTCGATAATCTCCCACAAGGACAAGGCCTACGAGAGGGGGAGAGGACTTATAGGAAAACTCCGGTCGCTTATACCCCGCCAGCTCTACGAGGTAGCCATACAGGCCGCAATCGGAAGCAGGGTCATAGCCCGCGAATCCGTAAAGGCGATGAGGAAGGACGTTACTTCGAAGTGCTACGGGGGAGACGTCACCAGAAAAAGAAAACTTCTTGAGAAACAGAAAGAGGGAAAAAAGAGGATGAAGCAGGTAGGAAGGGTGGAGATACCGCAGGAAGCTTTTCTGGCCGTGCTTAAAAACGACTGACTGCAAAGCCCCTCGAAAGGAAACTTCAGTCCATCGCCCTCATCATCATCTCCGTGATCACCCGCGTTGCGCCGCTTACCGCATCAGGGTCGGTTCTCACGTTGATCACTGAAGGGAGTCCCGAGGAAAAAGCCCTTTCCAAGCCTGGGGTCAGGTCTTTTATATCCTCTATCTTCTCCCCGTACCCGCCCATTGCTTTTATTATTTCGTGAAAATCAACAAAACCGAGGTCCACTCCCTGGGTCACCCCCGCGTCAGGATAGGTTATCTCTATCTGATGCTTGGTCATTCCCCACGCGGAATCGTTGCAGACCACAACCACAAACGGGATAGAGTGTCTCACCGCGGTTTCCATCTCCATGAAATTCATGGCCACGGCTCCATCTCCGGTCACGAGCACCACGGGCTTTTCGGGAAAAGCGACCTTTGCCCCGAGGGCAAAAGGCACTCCGACGCCCATGCATCCAAGCGGGCCTCCCTTAAGGTAATGCCCAGGGGTTCTTACTTCGGATGAAAGGTCTGTCCATGACTGGCAGTCTCCGCCGTCAACCGCGATTATTCCCCCTCCCCCCAAGTAATCCGAAACAGTTTTTGCTACCGTAGCCGGGTGGATTCCCTTCGATTTGGAAACGGTCCGGCGAAACGCCGCGCGGGCGCGGGACCTTGAGGAGCGGGCATCCTTCATCCAGGAACGAAAATCGAAGCTTCTCTTGTTTTCCCGGGCGTAAAGATTCGCCTTCGCGAGAAAAGAATCTAGATCGCAGACTATCCCGAGATCGGCCGGGCGGTTTCTCCCGATCTCCTCGGGATGGATATCCACCTGGACCGTTTTGGCCTCGGGGTCTATTGTATTTCCGAACCCGGCGTAGATGCTAAGCCTTATCCCAAGAAGAATCACAAGGTCCGCGTTTGCGCTTATCTCCCTGAATCCCCCAAGACTTGCAGGTGATGCCGCCCCGAAGCAGCATTTGTGGTTGTCCGGCAGGATACCTCTTCCCATGTTAAGAGTGAAAAAAGGCGCTCCAAGTCTTTCCGCGAATTCCAAAATGCTTTGCTCCGCACCCGAGTACCAGCCGCCGCTTCCGACAATCACAACGGGTCTCTTCGAGTCGGAAAGCAACCGGAAAAATTCCGAGATTTTGTGCTCGGGCGGTTCGCAGTCCGTGTCCGGAACGGGAGCCCTTGCGGGTGAAGTCTCCTTTTCATCGCAACTGGGGTAAAGGACCTCGTAGGACATTCCAAGGTACGCAGGCCCCGGCCTGGCAGAGATCGCGGCCCCGTAGGCAGCCGAAACGTACTCTTCGAGTCTTCCGACTTCGTAAACCGTTCTCGCCCACTTCGTAACGGGCCTTACGATTGCTTCCTGGTCTATCTCCTGAAGGGACATCCTGTCGTTCTCCTCGATCCCCGAACGTCCCGAAATCAGGATCATGGGAGAATTGGCAAGGTAAGAGCCCGATACCCCCGTGAGGGCGTTTGTAAGTCCGGGACCCGCCGTCACAAGGCATATCCCAGGCACTCTTCTGAGTCTTCCGTAAGCATCCGCCGCCATCGCGGCCCCCTGTTCATGATGGGTGTCGACAAGCCTTATGCCAAGATCCGTACAGGCCCTGTAGACAGGGTTTATGTGTCCCCCTCCGAGGGTAAAGATGTCTTTCACTCCCAGGTCGTAAAGAGCCTTGGAAACCAGATATCCGCCCTGCAGTCTCGCCATGAGTGGTTCTCCCTTAATCAAACAAACCATTATTTGGAGGGAAATACAACCTGGGGGAAACAAAAAAAATTCCTTGAGTGCCCCCGGATGATGATTAATATGGAATTGCGGAAGTGGGAAACGGGGACAAAAAATTCATTTAAACGGAGGTAAAGACAATGAAATACGCAGTAAATCTATTGGAGCCAGCCAATGTCTTTCGTAACTTCGCAAGCGCCTTCCCAAGGGTTTTTGATTCCGATGCGGCGGAGGGTGGCCGGAGTCCGAGAGTTGATATTTTTGACGACGGAGACAATTTCGTTTTATCGGCGGAACTTCCCGGGGTAAGCAGGGAAGACCTTGACATAGACGTAAAGGACAACCGGCTTACGATAAAGGGAGAAAAAAAGCTTGAGAACAAGACCGAGAAGGAAGGATATCTAAGGGTCGAGAGATCCTACGGACTGTTTGAGAGAAGTTTTTTTCTTGACGACAACATAGACAGGGAAAACATAAAGGCCGAGTACAAAGACGGCGTCCTGCGCCTCACCCTGCCGAGAAAGCAGGATGAACCTTCAAAGAAAATAGAGGTGAATTGATCAAAAAAAAGGGGGAGCGCCAAGCGACGCTCCCCCTTTACTTGTTTTGGCTAAAACACCAATCCGCTCTGGAGAGGTGCTTAGTCAAAAAACATCCCTAAAAACTAAGAGCTATTGCCGTTCCGTCTGCCCACTGCACGGTTTCCGAACGATACGGTAAAAAGCAGAGCGGACACTATTAACAGCAGGTTAAGCGCATCGCCCCGAGGAGTACTGTCGCTTCCCGCCGCAATTGCACAGCCTCCGCCGCTGACACTATCGACGACATCTTCCACTATGTCCTCAACATCTTCAGCTTCCTCCATAGGTTCTTCCATAGGCTCTTCCATGGGTTCTTCCATTTCTTCTTCCATCATCTCTTCCATCTCTTCTCCGCCATCAGCCATTCCGTCCCCGTCACATGCTGGAAATTCGCTGTCCTCTCCCGGATAGATGCCGGAACCGAAGATAACACCCGGAGAAGCGGAGAGCGCCGGCGCTCCCAAGTATTCAAAGGGGTCTACAACATAGCTAACTTTCAAAGAGTCGCCAGGGGCTGTTGCAGGATTGCCATCGTCTATTTCGTCACCGTCTACACCCGGGTCTTCCCAGCAATATTTAACAATGGCGCCGGAGGCCATGGAAGTCTCCGCCCCGTCAACAATTAACTTCCCGACATCATTTCCACCCTCGTCCACGGCAACCACACGCATGTTCTCATCCTCTGGGTCATCTCCGTTATAAAGCGTAATTCCGTTATCATCCATAATGAAAAGATATATGGAACCCGACTTCCAATCTCCCTCTTCATAGCCAAAGACCTCGCCGAAGCGTTGGCTAAAATCGCAATACGGCTCTACATCCGACCTACCTGTTAGACCGACAGCAGGAAAAAGAGGAATAACTCTCTTTATTTCATCTACCGTAGCAGTTGCAAGATCTAGTCCCGCTGCTTCAATCGCAGGACCAAAAGGAGCGCTACTAAAATCACAACTCTTTATAATGGTATTTATGTAATATTCATCAATCGCCTCTTTTACAAATTGCTCAAGTTCTGCTTCGGTATCTACCTCGTCAGCGTGTATAGCGTGCACCGAAGTCGTAATACCGGAAAAGGCGCCTGCAAGCATCAGCATGCATGAAAAAAGACCCGCAAGGGCCGCTGTCTTAAAGACAGTATTTCGCATTAAGATTCCCATTATATCCTCCTTACTGATTTGTTAAGTTTAATCCCTAAAGAGTCCCGACTCTCGCCGGGTCATTAGTGACATTTATCTTACAAATTAGAACAAGAAAGCAGTAACCCTGTCAAGCACTTTCAGGGCAAAACTAGGTATAACCCGTACTACGGGCAGTATAGTTTGACATGCAAGTCTCCTCGCAACAGAAGGTCTTCCTCACTTGAGTAAGTGAAGTAACGACCGAGAAAACCGGCGAGGGCGACGGTTTTTTTGTCCCAACACACCCGTAGGCCGAACATCCTTATCATCCACCGCCAAGCGACTGATCCAGGAAGTCGGCGAGGCCGGGACGAATCGCTTGTTATGAAGGAAAAACTAAAGTAAATTTCCTTCCGTATGCTGGAGATCAGTTCTAGCTCTGAAATAAAGCTTGCCGGTACCGATATATACTTCGACTCGAAACGGGCCGTGCCGCTTTCTTTTGTTTCAAGCGCAAACTTCAACAAACTTCCCCGCAGCGAAAAAATCATAGCTACGCCCGAAACGATAAAACTTCTGGGGAAAAAAATAAAAGGCTCCGCGGTTCTTTCCTCCCCTTACGGAAAACCTTTTACCCTAGGCAGCTACTCGATTGAGCTCATCCCATCGGGACAGATGCTCGGGGCGGCGCAGGTAGTGATCGAAAAAGACGGAAAAAGGATCGTTTACGCGGGCGGTTTCAAGCTTAAGAATACCGGCACCGCCGGTTACGCGGAACTCAGAAGATGTGACACGCTGGTCGTAAACTGCGCTTACGGAGCACCGAAGTTCATTTTCCCGCCGCCCGAAGTAGTAATGGAATCCGTATTCGAATTCGTAAACAGGACGCTGTTTGAGGACAACGTGCCGGTAATCCTGGTAAACCCCATGGGAAAAGCGCAGGACCTTATAATCTTCCTCGGGGAAAGAGACATCGAGATGAGCCTTCATCCAGCGATGGCTAAGACTCTAAGGCTCTATGAGGAACTCGGGATAAAAATTCCGCCTTACGGAGGGATTAAAAGAAAGCATTTCAAAAACAAGGTCTTAATAGCCCCTCTTTCCTACAGGGACTCTGCGGTCATCGAAAACCTTCAAAGAAAGAAGGTTGCGGTGATAAGCGGCCGCTCAATGGAAAACGGAACGTTTGTTAGATCGGCTCTACGGGCCGAGGTGGCGTTCCCATTAAGCAATCACTTTGGATACGACGAGATCTCAGAATATCTTGGCGTTTCAAGGCCCGAGAACGTGATCATAAGGGGAAATTTCGGCGACAGTTTCACGGAGGGACTTGAGAAGGACGGGTGGAACATAACGGCGTTTAAAAAGCCGCGCCAGCTGGAACTTTTCTGAGGACAAGATGCCGGTTGAAACGAAATCATTCACGATAAACACCCAGGGCGACTGCGACATACTGGACATAACTCCTCACGTGAGCCGCGAGCTCTCCAAGGCGGAATTATCCTCGGGAACGGCCACGGTCTTTGTCGCCGGCTCGACCTGTGGGGTCACTACTATAGAGTATGAAAGCGGAGTGCTCTCCGACCTGAAAGACGCGTTTGAAAGAATGGCACCGGAGGCCATGCACTACGCGCACAACGCCAGATGGGGCGACGGAAACGGTCACTCGCACGTGAGAGCGTCGGTGCTCGGCCCCTCGCTTACGGTTCCGTTCTCAGAAAGCGGTCCGTTACTCGGCACCTGGCAGCAGATAGTGCTCGTTGACTTCGATAATCGCCCCAGAACAAGAAGGGTAATCATCCAGATTATCGGAGAATGACGCCTCAGACAAACTTGACTGAAAAATGCGAGGGCTTGTACCTTACGTTAAG
Source organism: Candidatus Dadabacteria bacterium (assembly GCA_009837205.1). Taxonomy (NCBI): domain Bacteria; kingdom Pseudomonadati; phylum Thermodesulfobacteriota; class Candidatus Dadabacteria; species Candidatus Dadabacteria bacterium. The sequence continues at coordinate 12,555 of VXTZ01000005.1, forward strand.
GTTAACGATAAGGGGCGTAAGCGACTCTATCATCGAGGAGATCTCAAGCGGACCCGCGTCAAGCACCCTAAGGTCCTTCATTTCCTCGGTAAGGTTCTTGATCACCTCTTTAGCTCCCTCGTCATCCCCGCATATGACCACGTCGTAATCAAGGTCCTCGTCTATTTTGGCAAGTTCGTTTGCGGGAAGATTGTGATAAGCGGACACTAGCCTCGCCGTTTCGGGAAGCGCGTCCTTTATCTCAAGAGCCGAAGAACCCTGTGCGGGAGGATCGAACAGAAAAGTCTTGCCTTCTCTCTTCATCGAGACTACCGGGGTTACGACTATCTGATCCGTGATGCTGTCGCCGCATCCCGCTACAGTGGCCGCCGCATACTCGGGAGGAATGCTTATTATTATTACCTCGGAAGCCGCCGCAGCGTCTGCGTTCGCCATGCCGTGTATGTTCGATTCGATTCCGAGCCCCTCGAGCGTTTCCGCGTGGCCAGCCGCTATGCCAAGCGCTTTTTCCTCGCTTCTAGAACCTATGTAGATCTCATGTCCCGCTCTTGACCACCGCAGCACCAGACCTTCCGCTATGTCTCCCGTCCCACCTAGAAGTGAAATTTTCATTTTTTGATCTCTCCTTGCGTCAAAAATTTTACAGAACTTCTATCGTATATGCCTCCGAAGTGTTTTTCAAGCATAGCCAAGATCATGTCGGGAAAAGAGAACGAGTCTCAATCTATCACAAGCCGACCGCAAGCTGGAAAAGAGAGTTGACGACGGCGCGCTTTATGAAGACTATCAGAAGCAGAACCACTATAGGGCTAAGGTCTAATGAGCCCCCGATGGGAGGGATGTATCTTCTGGCAAAACCCAGAACCGGCTCCGTGGCCGAGTAAAGAAACCTCACTATGGGGTTATACGGGTCGGGATTCACCCATGAAAGTATCGCCCGTCCCACTATGAGCCATATGTAAACGCTAAGAAGTATGTCCACCACTTCGGCGATGGCCCTTAAGAAATTGCCTCCTAATATTTCCATGTCAGTCCTCCTCTCCTGAAAGTTCCGCGGAACGTCTGGCCGCGGACTCGATAGCAGATATCACAGCAGCCCGGAAACCGCCCCGCTCAAGTGAATGAATCCCGCTTGCCGTGGTTCCCCCGGGCGACGTGACCATGTCCTTTATCTCGGCAGGGTGCGCGGCGCCTTCCTGAATCATTTTCGAGGTACCCAGAACTGTCTGCGCGGCAAGGTCCGTTGCGAGCTTTCTCGAAAGTCCCATTTTAACCGCGCCGTCGCAAAGCGCCTCGATGAAAATCGATACAAACGCCGGTCCACTTCCGGAAAGGGCCGTAACGGCATCCATGAGGCTCTCGCTCTCAACCCGAAAGGCTTTTCCCAGGGAGCCCAGGATTTCGAGAATCAGATCTTCTTCCTCACCGGAGAACCCCTCCCCGAAATATATGCAGGATGCCCCCTCAAGCACGAGACTCGGGGTGTTGGGCATAACCCGCGCGAGCTTTATCTCCCTTCCGATAAGTTTTCTTATGGAAGAATAACCTACCCCGGCAGCGATCGATACGTAGAGCTTATCTTTGGTGGCGACGTTTTTCACTCCCCTGCAGACCTCGGGAATTACCTGGGGCTTTACGGAAAAAATAACTATATCGGACTTTCTTACCGCTTCCCTGTTGTCGGAGGTGGTCGCGACTCCGTACTGCGAGGACAGGTAAGAGAGTCTCTCGGGGTCTACGTCTGAGAGCGTTACGTCCTTTTTGCTAAAGCTTCCCGAGGCGAGAAGTCCTCTCACCATCGCCTCGGCCATGTTCCCCGCTCCTATGAATGCTGTCTTTTTCATTTTCAAACTCACTCAGGCCTCGGACCAAAAAGAGCCGAACCGACCCTGAGAATCGTGGCTCCCTCTTCAATCGCCACTTCGAAATCGTTACTCATGCCCATTGAAAGCTCCTGTATTCCGGGAAACTCCCCCGACACCTTGTCCCTCATCTCCCTGAGCTCCGAAAACCATGGTCTGCTCATCTCGGGATCCTCGAAGTAAGGGGGCATCACCATGAGTCCCTCAAGCGAAACGTTCTGGAATCCGGAAGCACTTTCGAGAAACCCCTGAAGATCGCTCCCTTCGATCCCGTGTTTACTGTCCTCCCCGCCGTTTATCTCAACAAGCGCCCGGACACGGGTTCCGGCAGCTGCGGCCCTTTTATCAAGCTCCGCCACAAGGGCCATGTTGTCAACCGCGTGTATAAGATCCGCCTTGCCCACAACGTACTTCACCTTGTTTCTCTGCAAGGCGCCAATGAAGTGCCAGCGAAGCGTACCGGCGGCACCGCTTCCGGCTTCCCTCTGCTTGTCGCGAAGCTCCTGGGCGTAATTCTCCCCGAAATCCCGAAGCCCGAACCGGTTGGCCTCCAAAACCACCGCCAAAGGGAATTTCTTCGAGACCGCTACCAGCTGCACATCCTCCCGGATCCTCCCGGATCTTCGACACGCCTCTGCGATTCTCCGTTCTACTTCGTCTATGTGATCCTTCAAACTCATCCGGATTCCACGACACCTATATCCGAGAGTACTGAAACCAGCTCAAAAAGCGGAAGCCCGACGACACCCGTGTAGGAACCTTTTATCCACTCAACAAGGCAGGACCCGATCCCCTGAATGGCGTACGCGCCCGCCTTGTCCATGGGCTCTCCGGTCTTAATGTACCGACGCATCCCTTCCGTATCAAGAGACTTCATCCGCACCTCGGTACGGGTGGCCCCAAGGTGAAGAACATCGCCGGGGGACCTCGCCACGCAGAAGCCTGTTATGACCTCGTGGGTTCTTCCCGAGAGTTTTTGGAGCATCGAAAGCGCGTCCTCTTCGTCGCGGGGTTTGCCGAAAATCTCTCCCGAAATGGATACGACCGTGTCGCTGCCCACCACGATTCGCCCGCGACGCTCCTGGGCGCAGACGTAAAGCGCCTTTTCTCTGGCCATGCGCTTTGCGAAATCAAGCGGCGCTTCTCCATCGCGAGCGCTCTCGCGCACCCGCGGCGGAATCACTTCGAAATCAAGACCAACACCCGCAAGCAGCTCCCGTCTTCTCGGAGAAGAGGAAGCAAGCACAAAGTTTCTGTTCTTAAGCATCCAGGAAAGACCCCATAAGCGGAAACCCGAAACTTGAAAACGCGTCTTCTGCGTATACACTCATCGTTTCAAGCTCAAATGGAACTTAGAGAACTTTACCTGAAAGGCAGAAAAAGCTTCGAGGAAAACGGTTTCGAGTGCCCGGGGGTAGAAACAAGGGCGATACTCGCGAGAAGCCTCGGCACGGACCCGCTGGAATTCTACGCGCATCCGGAGAGACACGTGGACCCCGAACGCGCAGAAGCGTTTGAAGAGCTCCTTCGCCGACGCCTCGCTGGAGAACCCCTTGCGTATGTTACCGGCAGGCGGGAATTCTGCTCGAGGCCTTTTGTCGTGACCCGGGACGTCCTGATACCGAGACCGGAAACCGAAACGCTTGCGGAACTCGCCATAGAAACCGCGGGACGGTTGAAGAATCCCCGCATCCTCGACCTCGGAACGGGAAGCGGGTGCCTCGCCGTAACCCTGTCTCTCGAAGTGCAAGGCTGCGAGGTTTTCGCCTCGGACGTATCCGCCGCAGCACTTGGGATAGCGGAGAGAAACGCCCGCACACACGGCGCGCGCGTTCGGTTCATCCGCTCGGATCTTCTGGTCTGCTTTGCAAAATCTTCGTTTGACATCATAATTTCCAACCCGCCTTACGTGTCCGAAGCGGAATACGCGGAACTCTCCCCGCAGATAAGGGGCTACGAGCCGCGCACGGCGCTTCTCGGCGGGAAGGACGGGCTTGCGTGCATAAGGGAAATAGCGGCCGCGGCAGGAACCGCGCTTCGAGAAGGCGGGTTTCTGCTTCTTGAAATCGGAGCATCCCAAGCAGAGAGTGCGGAGAGAATAGTTCGTGAAAACGGTTTTTCAGACATATGCTTTGAGACCGATATCGGCGGCATAAAAAGGGTAGTGAAAGCAACTTGGAAAAAATAGTAATAGAAGGAAAAAACAGGCTTTCCGGAGAGGTGTCGGTCGGCGGAGCAAAAAACGCTGTCCTTCCCATAATGGCAGCCTGCATACTGAACGACGGGGAGAACACCATCTCGAACGTGCCGGATCTGGCGGACGTGCGGACCATGATGAAACTCCTCGAAACCCTAGGCGCGAGATGCGAGTACGCGGACGGTGAACTGCTCGTTGACTCAACAACCATTGACCGCTACAAGGCTCCCTACGATCTGGTAAAGACGATGAGGGCTTCCGTGCTGGTTCTTGGACCGCTTGTGGCCAGATTTAAAAGAGCCGAAGTGTCGCTCCCAGGAGGATGCGCTATAGGAGAAAGGCCTATAGATCAGCACATAAAGGGACTTCGAATCCTCGGGACATCGGTGCAACTTGAAGACGGATACGTAAGCGCCGTCGCAAAAAAACTTGAAGGAACCACCGTGCCCTTCGATCTCTCGACCGTTACGGGGACCGAAAACATAATGCTGCTGGCCAGCGTCTGCGAAGGAGAAACCGTCATCCTAAACGCCGCATGCGAACCCGAAGTGGTGGATCTCGCAAACGCCCTCAATCTAATGGGAGCGAAAATAGAAGGAGCTGGAACGGATATAATAACGATAACGGGAGTAAGCTCGCTCGGTCCGCTGAGGGGCTACAGCGTAATGCCCGACAGGATAGAGGCGGGGACGCTGATGATAGCCGCCGCCCTTAATGAAAGCGATCTCATGATCAGGAACTGCAGGTTCGAGCACCTTGGGGCACTCACAGGGAAACTGCTTCAGACGGGAACAGAAATAGAAAAAAACGGGAACTCCATCAGGGTGCGGGGCACAGGGAAGATAAAAAGCATAGACTTCTCCACGCTCCCATACCCGGGATTCCCGACCGACATGCAGGCTCAGATGATGATACTCATGTGCGTTGCCGACGGAATGAGCGTCATAACGGAAAACATATTTCCGCAGAGGTTCATGCACACCGCCGAACTGCGGAGGATGGGCGCGGATATAAAGCTTGTCGGAAACAGCGCCGTGGTAAGAGGTGTCCGGGAGATTAGGGGCGCCCCGATCATGGCAAGCGATCTTCGGGCGAGCGCCTCGCTCGTGCTGGCGGGGCTTTGCGGCGCCGGCAGGACGGAAGTGTCGAGAATTTACCATCTTGACCGGGGATACGAGAAGCTTGATGAAAAACTGCGGGCGGTAGGAGCCAGCATCTGGAGGGAAAAAGAGTGATAACCATAGCGACGCCCAGAGGGAGGCTGCTTGAGGAGACCGTCGATCTCTTCAAGAAAGCCTCGATAGACATAACGGAGATAATAAAGGATTCGAGAAAACTCATATTCGAGTTCGAAGAGGCGGGGATGAGGCTGCTTATAGTGAGACCCACAGACGTCACCTCCTACGTCGAGTACGGCGCCGCGGACTGCGGAATAGTCGGCAAGGACACGCTAATGGAGCAGGACTGCGGCCTCTACGAGCCTCTCGACCTCAGAATAGGAAAATGCAAGATGGTGGTCGCCGCTCCGAAGGGCTTTGAGAAATCGGGCAAGGCATCCTTGCGGATCGCGACAAAGTACCCGAAGATCGCAAGCGATTTCTACAACAAAAAAGGCATAAGCACGGAAGTCATAAAACTCTACGGTTCGGTTGAGCTTGCCCCCATAATAGGGCTTTGCGACGCTATAGTTGATCTTACGGCCACGGGAGAAACCCTTAAGAAAAACGACCTTGAGATAGTGGAAGTGGTAGCGGAGGTAAGCGCGAAGTTGATCGTCAACAAGGTAAGCATGAAAATAAAGTCAAAGGAAATAAAGGAACTGATTGAGAAACTTGAGGAGGTAAGATAGGCTGCCTCCCTTTTTTCACACGGCTTATCAGAAAAGCTCGAGCTGGGCGGGCCCGTCTCTTCTGAAGCGGGAAACATCAAGAGGCGCCTTCCTTCCCCCAAAACCGAACTTCCCGTAAGCCACGCGAAAGATCCTTTCGGTCTGCTCCGCGAAAATCCCCTTGCCCTTCATCCGGACGCGGTACTCAGAAGAGCTAAGGTCTCCGTCCCTCATAGACTCGATTCGCCCCAGTATCTTTTTCTTTCTGTCGGGGTAGTGGCGCCCAAGCCACTCGGAGAATATGTCGGCAACTCCGTAGGGAAGCCTGAGCATCACGTAACCCGCGTCGACCGCTCCGCGGGACGAAGCTTCTTTCATTATCTCCGGAATCTCATGGTCAGTTAGCCCGGGAATCACCGGAGCTATGAGCACCGTCACGGGAATACCGGCGTCCGCAAGCCTGGCTATTGCCCTGAGCCTGTATTCGGGCTGCGACGCTCTGGGTTCCATCTTTCTTGAAAGTTCGCCGTCAAGCGTCGTGACGGAGATAACCACGCTCGCGCAACCGATTCTGGCCATGTCGGAGAGAATATCAATATCGCGGGTCACCAGATAGTGTTTAGTTATTATCCCGACCGGGTTTTGGAATTCCCTCAGAACCTCGAGGCATTTTCTCGTTATCTGAAAATGCTTTTCCGCCGGCTGATAGCAGTCGGTAACCCCGCTTATCGCTATCGGCTTAGGAACCCATTTCGCCGAGCGAAGCTCCTTTCTCAGAAGCTCAGGGGCATTTTGCTTTACGAAAATCTTTGTTTCGAAATCAAGCCCCGCGGAGAGCCCCAGGTATTCGTGCGTGGGCCTTGCGTAGCAGTAAACGCATCCGTGCTCGCATCCCCGGTAGGGATTGATGCTCGCGTCAAAGGAAACATCGGGACTCTGGTTGTAGGAGATTATGGTTTTCGTCCGGTCCCTGTAGTAAACGGTTCTGGGGGCGCCGTCAGCGACGGGCGCATCCTCGTCCGCAACAAAATCAATCCGCTCGAACCTTCCCGCGGGGTTCTCCTGGGATCCCCTTCCTTTTATGTATGGCTTCACTTTACGAATCTTCCCTAAACCAAAAAGCCCCGAAGCGGCAGCGACCGCCTCGGGGCTTTTGAAACACTAAGCAACTGCTTGCCTTCAGTTTATGTTCTTCGGCACCGGGTCGGCCTCGAGGGGGTAACCGGCCTTGGGAACTACGAAGTTCTTGAGCACAGGCTCATCCGAGAGAAGCACCTTTTCAACAACTTCGTCCATATGTTCCACTGGAGTTATCTTTACCTCTCTTCTCACGTTCTCCGGTATGTCCTCAATGTCTTTCTTATTCTCTACGGGAATCAGCACTTCCTTCACCCTTCCCCTGTGGGCGGCGAGGATTTTCTCCTTGAGCCCCCCGATGGTAAGCACTCTTCCGCGAAGCGTAATCTCTCCCGTCATTGCGATTTCCCTGTTTATGGGCTTTCTCGTAATGGCGCTCGTAATGGCGCTTGCTATCGCTATGCCGGCACTCGGCCCATCCTTGGGAGTAGCTCCCTCGGGAACGTGAATGTGTATATCCACGTTCTGATAGAAAAGCCTTTCAAGCCCCAGGCGTTGCGCCCGGCTCCTCACGTAGCTCATCGCCGCGCGCGCGGATTCCTGCATCACCTCGCCGAGCTTGCCGGTAACGGTGAAATTCCCTTTACCGGGAACAATGGAAACCTCTATCGTAAGAAGCTCCCCTCCAAGCTCCGTCCACGCAAGTCCCGTGGCGGCTCCCACCTGATCGGTCTGCTCAATCTCCCCGTACTCGTACTTGGGAGTACCGAGGTACTTGCCGACGTTCTTGGCGGTGATGTTGACTCCCTTGGTCTTTTTCTTCTCAACGATCTCCCTCGCAACCTTCCTGCAAAGCGCCGCTATTTCCCTCTCCAGGTTCCTCACGCCGCTTTCCTTCGTGTACCTTCTTATGATCTGCAGAAGGGCCTCGTTCTTTATGGTCACCTTGTGGTCGTTAAGGCCATGATCATTCTTCTGCTTCCCTATAAGGAATTTCCTGGCTATCTGGAGTTTCTCCTGCTCCGTGTATCCGGGAAGACGGATTATCTCCATTCGGTCCTGAAGCGCCCAGGGAATCGTGTGCAGCACGTTCGCCGTCATTATGAACATCACCTTCGAGAGGTCGTAGTCGGCCTCGATGTAATGATCGTTGAAATTTGAGTTCTGCTCAGGGTCAAGGGCCTCAAGAAGCGCCGAAGCCGGATCTCCCCTGAAATCCATCCCAAGCTTGTCGATCTCGTCGAGGAGAAAGACAGGATTTACGGTTCCGGCCTTTTTCATTCCCTGTATGATCTTGCCTGGAAGGGCTCCTATGTAGGTCCTCCTGTGTCCCCTTATCTCGGCCTCGTCCCTTACCCCGCCAAGAGACGTCCTGACGAACTTGCGGCCCATTGCGCGCGCTATGGACTTGGCCAAAGAGGTCTTTCCCACGCCCGGGGGTCCTACGAAACAGATTATCGGGCCCTTAAGCTTCTCGGCTAGAACCCTAACCGCCAGATATTCAAGTATTCTCTCCTTGGGTTTTTCAAGGCCGTAGTGATCCTCGTCGAGAATCGATGCGGCTTCCTCGATGTCAAGACGGTCCTCGGTCTTCTCCTTTATCCACGGCAGATCCAAAAGCCAGTCGATATAGTTTCTCACCACAGTAGCCTCGGCCGACATGGAGGACATCAGGCGAAGCTTGTTTATCTCTCTTTTTACCCTCTGCTCAACATCCTCGGGAAGCTCCTTCTCACGAAGCTTTTCCTCAAACTCGTCTATTTCGCTTTTAAGGTCATCTCCCGTGCCGAGCTCCTTCTGAATTGCCTTCATCTGCTCGTTGAGGTAATACTCCCTCTGGGCCTTCTCCATCTGCTTTTTGACCCTTTTTCCTATGCGCTTTTCCATCTGGAGTATCTCGAGCTCGGACTGCATCTTCTCGCAAAGCTTCTCCAGCCTCTCGAGCGGATGGAGAACCTCGAGAATCTCCTGCTTGTCCGAAAGCTTCATGCTAAGATGCGAAGCGACCGTGTCGCCGAGCTTGCCCGGTTCGTCAATGGACATGAAAGTCACGAGGGTTTCCGAGGGGATCTTCGTGTTGAGTTTCACGTAATCCTCGAAAAGCTTGGTCGCCGAACGCATGAGCGCTTCAACCTCGACGCTTTCCCCCGAAGGTTCCTCTATCTCCTTTACTTTTACGACAAACATGTCCTTGTGAGAAACAAAGCCGGATATTGAGGCCCTCTTTTTGCCCTCGACAAGAACCTTCACGGTGCCGTCGGGAAGCCGGAGCATCTGAACTATCGTTCCGATGGTCCCGATTCTGTACATATCCTCGTTCCCAGGTTCGTTCACCTTCGCGTCTTTCTGCGCCGAAAGGAATATTTCCTTGCTGCCCTTAGCCGCCTCCTCAAGAGCCTTGATGGATTTTTCCCTGCCCACGAAAAGAGGGGCCAGCATGTAGGGGTATATAACTACGTCGCGAAGTGGAAGGAGTGGAAGGACTTTTTCGTTAACGTTTTCGGGATCTGACATTTTCTCCTCCTCAATAATCCTATTTGGAGTATATAATACAGGTTCGGATATTTACAACCCTGTTATTATACAGCATGCAGAGCGCCAGTCATAATCGGGCAGGCCTCTTGTTGGAAATAATTACCATCTAGTAGTAATTTTTAACAAGCAGGTTATCATTAAAGGTGCAAAACAAGAAACCAAGGAGGAATAAAAATGATTGACAGTGACGTACAGGACGCAATAAACACGCAGATAAGAAACGAGTACTATTCATCCTATCTATATCTTTCGATGTCCGCCTATTGTGAATCCAAAAACTTTTCCGGTTTCGCAAGCTGGCTTCGCAAGCAGAGCGAAGAGGAGCTTGTGCACGCGTTGAAGTTTTTTGATTACCTGATCGACAGGGGCGGCAGGGTAACCCTTGATTCGATAGAGCAGCCCCCCTCTGAGTTCGGAGCGTTCCTTGAAATGTTCGAGGAGGTTTTGGAGCATGAAAGGGAGGTTACGGGAATGATAAACAACATTTATGATCTCGCCGCCTCGAAAAACGATCAGGCAACTCTAGTAATGCTTCACTGGTTCATAGAAGAACAGGTCGAGGAGGAGAAAAGCGCCGAGGAAGTCGTAGAGCAGTTGAAGCTAGCAGAGGACAATCCCGCAGCGCTTCTGATTCTCGACAGGGAACTCGCCTCAAGAGAGGGTGAATAAGCGAAAACTCTGGCGATCTTTACTTTCAAGCTCCGGTATGTATTTTAGTCTGTTTGTAGATTAAAACGTTCTCCGCAGTGGGGAAGGAAGCGGACAATTGGGAATAAAATACAACCGGCCTGAAGTAAACAGGCAGATTACAAAACAGCTTATAAGTGACTACGGAGCGATTGTTTCCACGCTCGTGAAGGTTTTCGGCTACGAGAGCCTTGAGCACGTGCAGAGAGTATGCGCCAACTCTTTTGAGAAGATGAGGGCCAGATGGGGAAAAGACGGAATTCCCCAGGATCCCCAGAGCGCGGTGTGGGCTGATATAACGGAGAGCTCAAACAAGCTTTTCTGCAGGAAGATAAACTATCTCTCCAGAGCAAACGGTGCGAAGAGAAAGATCGACGTATCGGGATTTCAGCTCCCCTTTCCAGATAAAGAGGAAGTGGCGAAAAACCAGGTTAAGATGCTTTTCGCCCTGTGCGCGCCCGGAGTTGAAAGCTCCATCCAGAAATATCTCGTACTGAACGTGCTCTGCGGCTTTTCCTGCTCCTCCCTCGCCAGGATACTGGAGAGAAACGAGAAGGCCCTTGAAGAGCAGCTCGCTTCGGAAAAAAAGAAGATCACCGAAGCGGCCGTTCGGCTGACCGAGGCCGACATGGAGAAAAATCTCGGGGTGGTGACCAAGAACATATACGAGATTTTCAGCCTCGGCCAAAACGGTATCCGCAAGGCAATGCCCCCGGTCGCCTCCTTGTGCTTTTCCGCGATAAGGCTTGGCGAAATGCTGCTTGATTTCCCCGCAACGAAAAAACCCAGGGTTCACGCCCTCTTATCCTTCATGCTGCTAAACGCCTCGAGACTTCAGACCATGAACGACGGCAACGGAAGACCGCTTGGGATAAAGGAGCAGAACAGGGAGCTTTGGGACAGGGACATGATCAAAAGGGGATTTGAGCACCTTGCCCTCTCGGCTGAAGAAGGAGAAGAGGTGACGGAGATTCACCTGAAGGCAGGCGTTGACGCCGTTCACTCTCTAGCCAAAAAATACGGAGACACGAACTGGGACCGGATTATCTCACTTTACGACAAGTACCTGGCGTGCAACTACTGTCCGCTTGTCGAACTTCAAAAAGCAATCGCCATTTCCAAAACCCGAGGGGCGCAGGAAGGTCTTCGCGTCATAGGGGGAATACGCGGGGTTGAGGATCTCCGCTCGCACGATCTTCTGTATTCAACTCTTGGAAATCTTCATTTCCAGCTTCATAAGTACGAAGACGCGATATCGAATTTCAACCGCGCGATCGGCCTTGCCGAGGACTCTTTCGAAAAGGCATTTTATTCCAAAAAGATAAAGATCTGCGAAGACAGGATGAACATGTCGAAGCGTTACAGGTATGGAGTGTCTTTCTGAACACTCCCCGGTCGCTTAATATGCCCGCGGACTCGATCCTTAAACACGCCTTCATACTCTGTCTTGTTTTATCCATTGCACTCTCTTCCGCCCACGCGGAGCCCGATTATTTAAATAAAAGTACGGCGGAATCCACATCTTTTCGAAACGGGATGGTTGTATCCGAGGAGCAGATCGCTACCCTCGTCGGGCTCTCCGTACTCAAGGAAGGCGGAAACGCCGTTGATGCAGCGGTCGCCGTCGGATTCGCCCTTGCGGTCACTCACCCGAGAGCCGGAAACCTCGGGGGCGGCGGATTCATGCTGGTGCATCTGAGCAAAACGGGACGGACAGTCGCCATAGATTACAGGGAAAAAGCTCCGCTTAAAGCCACGCGCAACATGTTCCTCGATGAGAACGGAAAGGTTGACACGGAGCGGGCACGGCACAGCATCTATTCCTGCGGGGTTCCGGGAACGGTCGCGGGGCTTTCGCTGGCCCTTGAAAAATACGGGACCATGCCGCTTGAAAAGGTTCTTGCGCCGGCAATAAGGCTCGCGGAGGAGGGATTTGCGGTTACGCCGGAACTCAGAAAATCGCTTCTGAAAGCAAAAGGGCGCTTGAAAAAATCAGGCGAGAGCATGGAGATTTTTTTCAAAAACAACGGAGAGCCGCCCCGGGAGGGAGAAATCCTCAGGCAGAAAAACCTTGCGTGGAGCCTCAAGGAAATAAGCAAAAACGGTCCCGGGGCGTTTTACAGAGGGACGATAGCGAAAAAAATCACGGCTTACATGAAAAAAGAGGGAGGCCTCATAACCGAACAGGACCTTACCTCTTATGAGGCTCTCATAAGAGAACCGGTGACCGGAAGCTACAGGGGCTACAGCATACACTCGATGCCGCCTCCAAGCTCGGGCGGGGTCCATCTTATCCAGATGCTTAACATTCTCGAGCGCTATCCCCTCTCGCAATACGGCCATAATTCCGCGCGCTACATCCATATTCTCTCGGAGACCATGAAGCTTGCCTACGCCGACAGATCAAAACATCTGGGCGATCCGGACTTCTCTCCCGTTCCCACAGCACATCTTGTCTCAAAACAGTACGCAAAACGCTTGGCAAACCGCGTCAATCCCCAAAAAGCGACTCCGAGCATATACGTAAAGCCGGGCTCACCACCCCCCGCCGGAGGCACTGACACCACCCACTTCACCGTAGCCGACAGGTTCGGAAACGTGGTTTCAAACACGTACACGCTTAATTTCGCCTACGGCTCGGGTCTCGCCGTGGCGGGAACAGGGATACTGCTTAACAACGAAATGGATGATTTCTCGGCAAAACCCGCAACGCCGAACGCATACGGTCTCATCGGCGGCGAAAAGAACTCCATTGCCCCCGGCAAAAGAATGCTGAGCTCCATGACGCCGACCATCGTGTTTAACGGCGAAGAATTTCTTCTCGCGACGGGGGGCCGTGGAGGGAGCAGAATAATAACTTCCGTGCTTCAGGTCATTCTGAACGTGATTGATCACAAGATGAGCATCCGGGAGGCCACATCGGCCCCGAGGATACACCACCAGTGGCTCCCCGATACCCTGTACGTGGAAAGGGAAACAGGGAAAGACCTGGAGGCCAGGCTGCGGGAAAAAGGATACGAGGTGAAAAGAACCGGCCCGATGGAGAGCGCTCAGAGCGTGGCGAAGACAGAAGGGCTCTTTCTCGGAGCAGCCGATCCCAGGCACCCGGGAGGACTGGCGCAGGGATACTGACCCGCACGCCGCGCCCGGGAAAACAGGTTGCCGGAATCCGTCTTTATTTGTATGGTAAAATCAAGTCTGAAAACGGAATCCAGAGGAGAACTCTCCATGTTGCGATATCTGCTTTTTGCCGTTGCCGTTTTGCTCCTGTCAGGGTTTGGCATCGGCAGCCGGGCGCAAACTTTCAGTTCCGTCGTCACATTCGGCGACAGCTTGAGCGACTCAGGAAATATCGTCCAGTTTTACGCGCCTGTTGCCAAGTCTCGCGGATTCAATATTCCGGACGGCACAAGCTTCACCACGAATCCCGACCCGGTCTGGGTTGAAATCGTGGCCGAAGCCTTCGGAGCATCGGCAGTCAATTCGCTCGCCGGCGGGACGAACTATTCCTGGGGAGGCGCCTGCGTAGACCCGGACGTTGCCTGTGAGAATCCCGTGCCCACGACGCGGCAGCAGATCAGCCAGCATCTCTCGGGCTCAAGCGCGGATCCGGACGCGCTCTACATGATCTGGGGCGGCGCAAACGACATAAGCGCCGTAGCCGGGGAGAACCAGTCTGATCCCCAGGACGCTCTTGAAGACACGTTGAAAGCGGCGGAAGCATACATAGATCAGATCCGAGGCCTTCAGGACGCCGGCGCGCGTTACGTCGTGGTGCTGAACCTGCCCGACCGCGGAAAAACCTTAAGCGCCCGGCGCGCCGGAGCCGCGGCCGCGGCAGGACTCTCAGCCCTGACCCGCGCCTACAACGAAGCACTGGACACGGGTCTTGCTTCTCTGGAGCGCGGAATCATTCCCGTAAATGTCTCCGCCCTGATGGACGAGATAACTGAAGATCCAGGAAACTACGGATTCACAAACACCGATGATATAGCCTGCGCTCCCGGTTCAAACCCCCTGCGCCCTGGCGGGGGACTGGAGTCACTGGTATGCGGCCCGACCGACTCAGGCTACCTCTCACCTCCCAAAACTGACGAGACTTATCTTTTCGCGGATGATTCCCATCCCAGCGGAGCGGTTCACGCGGCGGTTGCAAACACGGTAATCTCCACCCTCGCGGCCCCGGTTCAGGTATCGCTTGGAGGGGAGGCAGGAGTAGAAGTTGCTAGGGCGCACCGCGACGCCGTATTTACGGAGCGGATGCTTGACCTCGGGTTTAACCGCTCGGCCAGGAAATGGCGCAGCTACGCTAGGGGCCTGATAGGCAGACACAATCTCGAATCCCTGCCGCATCTGGGCAAAACGCAGGCCGAAATGCATGTGCTCACCCTGGGCACCGACTACCGCATCGGGGATGGGCTTTACCTGGGCGCGGCATTGAGCCTCGGGAACCACGACAATGATCTCTCGGGCGCAAGCATTGACAGCATCGTTGTGACAGGCTCGCTGCACGGCACCCTTGTTTACGACGTTTTTTACCTAAGCGGCGCCTTTAACGGGGGCAGGACATCCATTGACATCAACCGTTCGACCCGGCTCGGAGCGGCACTACGCACGGAGCACGGCTCCACAAGCTCCTATCAGTTCGGAACCGATGTTGAAGTGGGCTGGGTTTCGAGCACATCCGAGAGATACAGACATAATCTGTTCCTGGGACTCGGATGGCTTAATCAGAAAATCGACGGCTACAGTGAAATCGGCTCCACGTCCACCTCGATGAACTTCTCGGACTTTGAACGCGACTCCCTATTTGCGAGAGCGGGTTATCAGTTCAAGGGAAATCTAGGCCTAGGCGAAAGGCTGCTGCCATACCTCCGCGTCTCTTACGAGAGAGAGCTTAATGACGATTCCGTTTCGGTCACCGCGGGATCGAACACCATGTCCGGCCGCTTTACTCTCCCGGGTTTCAAACCGCCGAATGAATGGGTAAACGCCGGCGGCGGCCTTACTGCCAACATCGGCAGCCGGACGAAAACTTTCGTCGGCTACTCCGGGGGCTTTGGCAACGACTCCAACCTCAACCATGAGTTCAGTCTCGGAGTGCACATGACATTCTAGAAAGCGTCACTGAGCCGAGATGTAAAGCATCCTGTCTATCGATTTTTTAGCCTTGTGGGCAATATCCTCCGGAACCCTGACCTCATACACCTCTTCCCTTAGTGAATTCAGCACCTTCTCAACCGTTATCATCTTCATGTACTCGCAGACCGCGTCGGCCTTGGCGGGGTAGAACTCCTTCTCGGGGCTCTGCTTCCTGAGAGTGTGAAGAATTCCGGTTTCAGTGGCGACCACGAACTCTGGGGTGTCGGAATTGCGGGTGTAGTCAATCATCTTTCCCGTAGAGAAAAACTTTATCTCCCTTGCAAGCTCGTCGTCCCCGGCTGCGGAATGAAGAAAAGACGTGGTACAGCCGCACTCGGGGTGAACTATCATCTCCGCGTTGGGATAGGACTCCTTTATTCTCCTTATGTCCTTAGGCCGTATTCCCGCGTGCACGTGGCATTCCCCGGGCCAGATATGAATCTTTCTGCCCGTAACCTTGGAGACGAAAGCTCCCAGGAACATGTCAGGCAGAAAAAGTATCTCCCTGTCCTTGGGAATGGATTCCACTATCTTGACGGCGTTTGAGGATGTAACGCAGTAGTCGGTCTCCGACTTGACGGCGGCCGAGGTGTTCACGTAGGAAACCACGAGTGCGTCCGGGTGTTCGGATTTCCACTTTTTGAGCTGCTCCAGGTTTATGGTCTCGGCAAGGGAGCACCCTGCCTCGGGGTCGGGGATGAGCACCTTCTTGTCGGGAGAGATTATGGAAGCGGTTTCGGCCATGAAGTGGACTCCGCAGAAGATGATGATTTCCGCGTCGGTTTCAGAAGCCTTCTGCGAGAGACCCAAGGAATCCCCCGTGTAGTCGGCAAGATCCTGGATTTCGGGTATCTGGTAGTTATGGGCCAGAATTACCGCGTTTTTTTCCTTTCTGAGCCTGTTTATTTCTTCTGAAATGTCACGTAAGCTGTCCATCTCAACAGCCGGGCATCCACTATTTAGCCCGCAACTTTCAGTCTAACACATCAAAAGAAATATCTAAACACGGAGCCGAGTGCGTAAGAGCTCCTACGGATATGAAATCGACTCCGCTTTGCGCCAGATCCCTAACGTTCTCAAGGGTAACTCCGCCGGAGACCTCGACAAGCGCGCGGCGGCCTATCAGGCGCACGGCCTCCCCGATTTCCCGGATGTCCATGTTGTCAAGCATTATGACGTCAACGCCGCAGGAAACCGCCTCCTTTACCTGCTCCATGGTTTTGGTCTCTACCTCTATGGAGAAATCCTCTCCGACGCCCCGCCCCGCCCTCTCGACCGCCGCCGTTATGCTCCCGGCGGCCTTTATATGGTTGTCCTTTATGAGCACTCCGTCGTAAAGCCCGGCGCGGTGATTATGTCCCCCGCCAACTGCCACGGCGTATTTGCTGATCCACCTGAGTCCCGGAAGGGTTTTTCTCGTGTCTTTTATCTTCACTCCGGAACCGGCTACGGCCTCGACGAAAAAAGAAGTGAGAGTCGAGATGCCGCTCATTTTCTGAAGTACGTTAAGAGCGGTCCGCTCCGCCGAAAGAATCGCCCTGCTTCTACCCGTAACGCGGGCAAGAGTGTCTCCCGGCGAAACCCTGTCCCCGTCATGGACAATCTCTTCCCACACACAGTCCGGATCAAGTTTCCGGAAAACGGCGCCGGAAAGTCCCAGTCCCGAAACCACGCCGGTCCCCTTCGCACGCACTTCTCCGGTTAAAACGGCGTCTTCGGGAACTATGCTCCCGGTCGTAACGTCTCCGCTTCCTATATCCTCCCGAAGGGCAAGCTCCAAGACGGCGTCAACTTCCTGCGGGTAACTTTCGTGCGTCTTCATCAGTCGGCTCCGTATATCTCCAGATTCTTCCTGAAAACCAGATGTTTTTCATAATCCGAGTCTTCCTCCGGATGATCAGACCTCATGTGGGCTCCCCGCGACTCCTTCCTCAAAAGAGCTGCGCGCGCGACGAGCAGACACACATCCAGCATCGTCCCGAGCTTAAAGCCAAACCATCCGGGAACATCCCTGGCTGCCGAGGAAAACTCCTCGAGCCGCGCAACGAATTCCTCCATACCCTCTCGCTCTCTCACTATCCCGAGATGCGTGCTCATCCCCCCGATTATTGAGTCCTTGGCTTCGTTGAAAAACCCGGCATCGGCTTCTCTGGTGTCGGCAAGCATAAAGCCTTCGAAATCTCCGCTAATGTCCCCCGCATGCCGCCTGCCGGACGCGCTGTCAACACACCTTTTAGCAAACACCATGCACTCGAGAAGGGAATTGCTCGCAAGGCGGTTGGCTCCGTGGACACCAGTGTTTGAAACCTCTCCGCAGGCGTAAAGACCCTCTATGTTCGTCTCTCCCATGAGACTGGTCCTCACTCCGCCTATGGTGTAATGGGCGGCCGGAGCAACAGGAATGCGGTCTTTGGCAAGATCAAAGCCCGAATCCCTGCAGAGCCTGTCTATGTTAGAGAACCTTTTCCTTACAAATCCGGGATCCATATGGGAGAGATCGAGATACACGTAATCTTCTCCGCAGGACCTCATCTCACTGTGAATCGCCTTTGAGACCACGTCTCTCGGGGCAAGTTCAAGGAGGGAACTGTAGTGTTCCATGAACCTCGCGCCCCGGGCGTTAAGGAGATAGGCTCCCTCCCCCCTTATCGCCTCGGTGAGAAGAAAGGCGTCGCCTTTTTTGCCGCTGAAAACAGTGGGGTGGAACTGAACGAACTCCATGTCGGAAATCTCGGCCCCCGCTCTCCAAGCAAGCGATATGCCTTCTCCCGAGGCCCCTTCCGGGTTGGTGGTCCTGCTGTAAAGGGCGCTCGCACCGCCGGTGGCGACTATGGTGCAGGGAGAAGAAATTCTCACGTAGCTTTCCCTTCCCTCGTCGTAACCCCAGACGCCATAGCATCTCTCTCCGTCTGAGATTATGTCGGTAACGGTGACAAGTTCCAAAATGGTTACCGATTCGCTTGAACTTACAAAAGAGATTAGGAACTCGATCATCTCCTTTCCCGTCGAGTCGCCTCCCGCGTGAAGAACTCTCCTTTTCGAGTGGCCACCCTCGAGGCCGAGCAGAAGACCGCTGTCGTCGGAATCGAACTTCATGCCGAGGTTTATGAGGTCCGTGACCCTCTCCCTTCCCTCCTCGACCAGAATCTGCACTGCGCGGCCATCGCAAAGCCCTCTTCCCGCGGCAATAGTGTCCTCTTGGTGAAAAACGGGCGAGTCCTCGGGGTCGACCGCAGCCGCGATTCCTCCCTGAGCCCAGTATGAATTGCTTTGCACGAGGGTCTGCTTGGTCACCACCACGCACCGGCCGAGGGAAGATGCGCACACCGCAGCGTAGAGACCCGCAAGCCCCCCGCCCACAACAAGAAAATCGCACTCGACGTCAATAATTTCCGCGCTCATTAAAACCGCCCGCCTTCTCTCCTAGCTCACCGCCGATATAAGAAAATCCTCTATCTTTTTCAGCTTCTTGGCACCGCTTATCTTGCGCCCTCTCGAGTCACGCACGTAAAACGTATCGGCGACCTGATCCGCCCTGGTCGAAATCTTGGCGTAGTCAATCGAAAGATTCAGCTCGGCAATTGTTTTCGTGATGCTGTAGAGAAGTCCCTCCCGGTCATGGGCATAAACCTCTATCACGGTCGCCTTATCTGAAGACTCGTTGTCAAACACGATTTCCGGAGGATACTCGGGAATCTTTCTTCCGTAGGAGGAATAGTTCCTCTTCCTCCTCTCAACCAGCTCGTTAACCTCAACATCTCCGTCAAGCACCTTCCCGAGGTTTTTGTCGACCTTTTTCCACACCTCTCCATACTCCTCTTCGGTCAGGTAATCGGTCCTTTCCACGTAGAACACGTCGAAAGCCTTCTTGTCGAGAGTGGTTACGATTCTTGCCCCCAGGATATTGAGTCCGTTCGCACTAAGAACCCCGCAGAACTCCGAGAATATACCCTTCTTGTCGGGAGCACAGACTGTAAACTCGTCGTATTCCTCGTAGCGGATTACCTCCGTTGCGAACTTTCCCTCAATCGAGTTCAGGAGCTTTACGTGGCGTAAAATGTTCTGTCTCGAAAACTGGCCGAAATAGGAAACCGGCATTCTTTTCAATATTTTCGTCACCTTGCGCTCGGGAATCTCTCCGGCGGCGTCTGCCACTATGTCCGAGGTCATCTTCTGCATCCACTCCTCATCGGTTTTACGCCGGTACGTGCCCGCCGACATCTGCCGGAGGGTCTTCACATAGAGCTCCTGGAGCAGCATTCCCGTCCAGTCTTTCCACACGTCGGGACCAACCGATCTTATATCCGCAAAAGTGAGCAGGTAGAGAAGAGAGAGTGTTTCCTGGTCCGGAATGGACTTGGCCAACCTGTTCAGAACGACCGGGTCGTCAAGATCCCTTCTCTGGGAAAAATGAACCATGGCCAGATGATGTCTCACCAGAAATTCAAGCTGCTCCGCGTCGGAGGCACTAAGACCCATCCTCTCGGCTATCTTCGGGATCATGGCAGCCCCTTTCTGCGCGTGGCTTCCCCCTTGGCCCTTCCCCATGTCGTGGAAAAGGCAGGCGAGGAAAAGAACATGTCTTTTCACCAAGGTTTCGGCGACCTTTGTGAGAAAGGGAAATTTTTCCTCGTATTCGTAATTTATAAGCCTTTCGATCTCCCTGACCATGAATATGGAGTGTATGTCGACTGTATAGACATGGTAGGAATCGAACTGCACCATGCAGACTATTTTCCCGAATTCCGGAATGAAGCGGCCCAAAAGACGCATCTCGTTCATCTTGAGCAGCATTTTAGAAACATCCTTTCCGAAACGCAGGAGTCTCAGGAACATCATGTTGAACTCCGGGTCGTTTCGGACCTTTTCGTCTATGCGGGTTGCCTGCTCGGCCATGAGAAGTTCCAGGTATTCCGTGAATTCGACCGAGTGGCGGTCAGCGTATTCAAACGCGCGCAGGAAATTGCAGAAGTCCTCGCTGAAAACGTTTCTGCTCGTCACGGAGAGATACTTGCCCCGTATTGTAAAACCGTGGTCAAGATGAATGGCCCTTTTGGCGAGCCTTCTTCGCGCGTACGCCCTCGTGCATTTTTCCGTCAGCCTTCGGGACTGCTGTACCAGCACCGCGGCGCGGAGGTAATAGATCCTCATGAACTTCTCCACCGCACGGAGCTTTCCGTCCCTGTAACCGAAGGATTTCGCTACCTGGACCTGAAGATCGAAACTCAGGTTGTCCTCCCTTTTTTTCGCCTGGTAATGCAACTGCGCACGCACAAGCATAAGGAAGTTAAGGCATTTGCGTATCGCCACGTATTCCCTCTCCGAGACAAACCCCCTCTGGAGCACCTCCTCGAAACTTTTGGCCTTGTAGCTTGCCTGTGCTATCCACATCGCCGTCTGGAACTCCCTGAGCCCTCCTCTTCCCTCCTTAACGTTAGGTTCGAGGATGTAGAGGGTTTTTCCGTATCTTTCGCCCCTTACGTCCCTTTCATCTATTTTTCTCCTTATGAAATCGTGTGAGATCTTGGGGAGCACCTCGCCGTAAATTTCGTTTTCAAGTTCGTCGTAAAGAGCCCTGTCCCCGCATATGAACCTCGAGTCAAGAAGAGAA
Organism: Candidatus Dadabacteria bacterium; assembly: GCA_009837205.1. Taxonomy (NCBI): domain Bacteria; kingdom Pseudomonadati; phylum Thermodesulfobacteriota; class Candidatus Dadabacteria; species Candidatus Dadabacteria bacterium. The sequence continues at coordinate 33,494 of VXTZ01000005.1, forward strand.
CTCAGGATGGTTACATCGTTTTTGTCCATTGAGAGCTCCCTGCACTCCTCAAGGCTTCTCGTGCAGTTCCCCACATCCATTTTCGTATCCCAGAGAAGGTAAAGAAGCCGCTCAACTACTTCCTCGGCCAGGCCCTTCGAGCCTTTTTTGTGAAGGAAAAGAAGATCTATGTCGGAGTACGGGGAAAGCTCTTCCCTGCCGTAACCCCCGAGAGCCACTATAGAGACGCCTTTGAGTTCCGGGTAACCGTACCGCGAAAGGGCCTGCTTGATGAACTCGTCCACAATCTCGGTTCTCTCTCGGGCAAGCTCGTAGCCTATGAGGGCCTTATTTTTCCTGCTCCTCGCGTAATGGCGCCTGCGTATATGCTCGTAGGAGTCCGTAAAAAAAGCCAGAAGCTCATTCTCAGTGGTCTCAAGTTCTTTCACTTTGGGATCCCGGGAAATAAATATCCGTTAAATCCTGACACTTAGCGCCACCCCGTCGCGAAGGGGAACCACCGTGGAGAAAAACTCCGGGTCCGAGAACAAAAGCCGGTTAAACTCCAAGACTCCTTCGGTGCTCTCAGAACCTCCGCCGCCGAGAACCCTCCCTCCCCAAAGCACGTTATCGGTAATGAGCATCCCTCCGGGGTTAAGCCTCTCCCGCGCAAGCTCGATGACCTGCGGGTAGTTCTCCTTGTCTATGTCATTGAATATCATATCAAATTTACGGTCCGAATTCGCCAGTACTTCGAGCGCGTCCCCGCAGACAAAGCGGAGCTTGCGAATCTGCCCGGCCCGCGTGAAGTACCCGCGCGCCGCCTCCGCGTTTTCCTCAAGCCAGTCCGTACAGGTTACCACGCCTCCGTCACCCAGAAAAAGGGAGAACCAAAGGGCCGAGTACCCGAACCCGGAACCCATCTCAAAAATGCTTTGCGGCCTGCGCAGAAGGCATATCTGCGAAAAAAACCTTCCCACAAGAGGCCCCACTATTTTCACGTCGCTTCCCTCAGCCCGCTTTTCCATCTCATAGAAAACCTCGTGGACGCGAGGATAGAGAGAGAGAATGTAATCTTCGATCTCGGGGTTCGTTATAATTGCGCCTTCGTCCATCACCCGTCCTCGCCCCGTCCGAAATCAACGAAGATCTCCCCCGTCCCCGCGGCCTTATTCTCCACTCTCGCAAGAACGAAAAGAAGATCCGAGAGGCGGTTAAGGTAAACCAGAATCTTGCTTCCCTCCTCGGAATCCCCGAAAAATTCCTCAACGCCTCTCTCGGCCCTCCTGCACACCGTGCGGGCGAGATGAAGCCAGGCGGCGCCCTCCGCCCCTCCAGGCAAAACAAATTCCCTAAGCTCTCCGACCTCTGGCAAAAACTCATCTATCCGTTCCTCAAGCCGTTTCGCCATCCCCGCGGTCACCCTCGGCGGGGAGAAAGTCGAATCCAGCGGGGTCGCCAAGTCGCTTCCCACGGTGAAAAGCGCGTTCTGTATTTCCCGCAGAAGCTCCTTAACCCTGGGATCGACCGCTTTTGTGCAGGCAACTCCCAGAACCGAGTTAAGCTCGTCCACATCGCCGTACGCATCGACCCTCGGCGATGATTTCCTCACCCTTTTTCCGCCCAGAAGCGAAGTTTTCCCGTCATCTCCAAGACCAGTGTAAACAGTAGTTATTCTCTTTTTAGGCATTTGAAAAAATTTTAACCGCCCTCCTGCGAGCTTCAATTGTGGTTTAAATCTCCTCCCTCCTGCGACACATCCCAAGCGCCTTGCCCGCCGCTTTAAATCATGTTAGTTTTTAATTTCCGGCTTTAAGTTGTGAGGAGGTTCGGATTGCCTTTCCCCCCCAGGCTAAGAGATAAGATACAAGAAATAGCGGATGACCACGAAACCAGGCTTTCGGCGCTTATTCCCGTCCTGCGGGAAGTGCAGAACGAATTCGGCTGGCTTTCCACCGAATCCATGGAAGAAGTCGCCGAGACACTTGATATTCCCGCCTCTTCGGTTCAGAACGTCGCGTCATTTTACACCATGTTTTTCACAGAACCCGTGGGGACTCACGTTATGTGGCTCTGCAGAACCCTTTCCTGTGCGCTTCGCGGAGCCGAGGGGTTGGAGCATCACCTATGCAAGCGCCTGGGAGTAAAAACCGGTGAAACAACGGCCGACGGAAAAATAACCTTTCTCGAAGCGGAATGTCTTGCCTCCTGCGGTACCGCCCCCGCCATGCTCGTGGACGATACTCTTTACGAGAACCTCACCGAGTCGGAAGTTGACAGAATAGTTGATGAAATTAAGAGAAGGGAATGAGCGAGAAACTTAGAAAGGACGCAAGGAAGCTTTTTGACCAGGCGCTTAAAGAAGCCGACCCGGGAAAATGCGTTCTGGAGCATATTAAACTCAAAGGCAAGCAACTTAAGGTCGGAGGGAAGAGCTTCAATCTCTCCGATTTCGAGTCGGTGTACGTCGTGGCCTTCGGAAAGGCTGCGTCCTCCATGGCCGCGGCGCTTGAGGAGCTTCTCGGCGAGCGGATAACCGGGGGAATCGTGGTATCAAATGTCCGTTCCGAGCAGGCTTTTCAGAAAATGGATTTTCATCTCTCCTCTCACCCGGTGCCGGATGAAAAAAGCGTCGAGGCGGCGAAAAAAGTAGTCTCGCTTCTCGAAGGATCGGGAGAGAAAGATCTCGTGATTTTCCTCATATCGGGAGGCGGAAGCTCGATACTCGCGATGCCAAGCGAAGGGCTCACCATAGGGGATAAAAGAGCGGTGACCCAGAGACTGATGCTGAGCGGAGTCGACACCTACGGCCTTAACACCGTGAGGAAGAAAATGTCGCAGACAAAAGGAGGAGGGCTTCTTAAAAAAGCCCTGCCCTCGCAGGTCATCACGCTGATTCTCTCGGATGTTGTGGGCGACCGGCTTGAATTCATAGCTTCGGGACCCACGGTTCCCGACACTACGACCTACGAGGACGCGTGGCGGGTCATAGAGGCACTTGAGCTTGAGCATAAAATTCCCCCTAGGGTGGTGGTGCATCTTGAGAGAGGAAGGGAAAAAAACAGTTCTCCCACGATGGACCGCGAGCAGTACGAACGGAGCGGAGCCACCACGGTTGTTGTCGGAAACAATCACAAGGCGATAATCTCTATGGAGAAGATGGCGAAGAAAATGGGGTACAACACGCTTTTTCTCTCCTCCCAGATATCTGGAGAGGCAAGGGAAGTGGCCAAGGTGCTTGCGGGAATCTCCTTTGATGTACAAAGGTTCGGAAGGCCTGTTAAGAAACCCGCCTGCATACTTTTCGGGGGAGAGACAACCGTGAACGTAACGGGGCGGGGACGCGGCGGGCGCAACACCGAGACCGCCCTTTCCTTCTGCTTTGAGATAATAGGGAGTAGTGGAATCGTGGGGCTTTTCGCCGGAACCGACGGAATAGACGGTCCCACGGACGCCGCCGGGGCGATATGCGACGGGCAATCACGCCTGATAGCAAGATCGATGGGCATAAGCGCGAGAGACCATCTTGCCGACAACGACTCTTACTCTTTCTTCGAAACCCTGGGCGATCTTATAAAAACCGGAAGCACGGGAACAAACGTCATGGACGTGGGAGTGGTTCTGATAGGAGAATGAAAAACCATCGGACAGGCGGAACAGGAGAGAACCTCGAACGATGGACAGTCTGACGAAATCACCCCTTCCGAGCAACGAAGAGGCGGAGCGCGCTGTACTGGGCTCTGTACTCATTGAAAGCAGCTCGATAAACCAGGTCCTCGAAATCCTTATAGCCGAGGATTTCTATAACGAAAGCCACTCCAAGATAATGAACTGCATGATAGATCTTGACAGGGAGGGCACACCCATCGACGTTCTTACCCTGTATGAGTGGATGGACTCCAAGGGGATCATAGAAGAAGTCGGGGGAGCCGCCTACCTCACCTACTTGGTCTCGACCGTTCCCACGGCGGGAAACGTCGCTCATTACGCGAGGATAGTAAAAGACAAGTCCGTCCTGAGGAAACTGGTGCTCACCGCAACTGACATAGCCCACCGCGGGTACGGACCCGATATCGAAGTTGACGAGTTCCTGGACAGGGCGGAGCAGTCAATCCTCGACATCGCCCAGAACAAGATAAAGCCAAGCTTCTGGCACTCAAGGGAGCTCGCACCGGTGGCGATAGACAATATCGAGAGGCTCTACAAGAAAAAAGAGCTCATAACCGGCTTAAGAACCGGCTTTGAGAAACTCGACCACCTGACCTCGGGTCTTCAGAGATCTGATCTCGTGATAATTGCCGCGCGCCCGGGGGCGGGAAAAACATCGCTCTGCCTTAACATAATAAGCAACGCCGCATTGAACGAAGACCTCTCAGTGGCCATGTTCTCGCTTGAGATGACGAAGGAGCAGCTCATGATGAGACTTCTTTCCATAAACTCGAAAGTCAGTTTTTCGGCAATGCGAAGCGGGTACATAAGGGATAACGACCTGGAGAGGCTGTTTGATTCAGCCGAGAGGTACGCGAGCGCGAGCATCTTTATAGACGACACCCCGGCACTCACGGTGCTTGAGATAAGGGCAAAGGCGAGACGGCTTAAGAAGGACAACCGCCTCGACCTGATCGTGGTTGACTATCTGCAGCTCATGAGAGGAAGCTCGAGAAATGAAACCCGGGAAAGGGAAATAGCGGAGATCTCGGGCGCCCTGAAGGCGCTTGCCAAGGAACTTGACGTTCCGGTAATAGGAATCTCGCAGCTAAGCCGCCAGACCGAAGCCAGAACCGACCGCCGTCCCCAGCTCTCAGACCTCAGGGAAAGCGGCGCCATAGAGCAGGACGCAGACGTAGTGCTCTTCATTCACCGCCAAGACATATACAGAAAAAACCCCGAAGAAAAAGATGGCATGGCGGAACTCATAATCGGAAAGCAGAGAAACGGGCCCACGGGCACGGTGAAGCTGGTGTTTCTTGAGCAAAACGGGATTCCGAGCTTCGAGAATCCTTCGGACGAATTCGAAGAGGGATTCGTCTAGACTATGAAGGGCTTTACGACCGCCTTGGACTTTGACTCCTCCAGGTAGAGAGCGGGGAAGCGCTGCCAAGCAACGAATTTTTGGTGGATTTCTGCGAATTTCTGCCTGACCGAGGTCCAGTGAAAATCCCAGTCGTAGTTCTTAGGCCTGTCTGAAAAAAACATTTCGGAGAATACGGCGCTCTGCTCCGGAAGTCCCTTCTCCGCGATCCAGCCCGTTCTCACGTTCGCGTAGCCGCTGGCAAACCCCATGGCCAGCGTTCCCTCGAGGCCGAGGCGCAGCGCTGCCGCGTTCACAAGCTCTACATAGACGTAGAGGGCTTCCGTTGTGCGGTAGTTTTTCTCCGGGAATCTCTCCCGGAACTCCTGCAGGTTCTTCACGAGATACATCGGATAATAGGTTGGAGAGTAAACCGAAACGGATTTCGTCGGACTCCCAAGCGGCTCGCGCGTTATCGTTTCCCCGGAAATTGTCCCGAGCATGAAATCATCCCCGCAGTAATCCCCCGTATCCCCGCAAAGAGCCAGGGAGACTCTTATCTTCTCCCATTCTTCTCTGGCGATCTCGCTTGCGCGCTCTATCTCGCTGGCTGTCTCGTCGGCTAAAACAAGTTCTTCAAGTGAAGGCATCTTGAACGAAAATCCTCCTGCGCTTCAATATACATATACCGGGGAATTTATCAAAAAACACTTAAGGCAAAAACCTTTCCCTCTCCTCAGGGGACGGTACCCGGCATGTATCCCTTCTACCGAAAATACTGTAGCGGTTCCTCGATATGATTCCGTAGAAATAGTCTTTTACAGGCCTGGGGACGCATATTAGGAGCGCGGGAAGTGTCCAGAGACTCCCAAGCCTTCTAAGAACCAGCAAAACCGCGTCAGCTCCCTCGTAAACCCCTTCTTCATCAGCGTAGGCTATCTTCCAATCGCGCGGGGGTTCGTCCTGATACAGAGAGAACTCAACGGCTGTCTCTCCCTGCACGGGGGAAAAGAATATTTCCCGGCGGACATCCGCCCACATCACGAAATCGACGAACCTGTTACAGAACCCGCACACGCCGTCAAAAAAAATCACAGGTTTTTCTGATCCCGGAATCTCTATCTCCCGTTTACGTAAGCTCCCGTATGAGGTTTTCGTGCTGAGGAAATCTCAGCAGAAGGCTCTCCTGCGCGCCCAGTTCGAAATCCTCAAGCTCAAACCCGGGAGCCATCGTAGTTCCCATAAAAGCGTATCCGTGCTCTCCCTCCACCACCATTGCGCCCTGCCAGGTTCCCTTGGGAATCACAAGCTGGGTTCTCTGGCCGGAGGGAAGATTATCTCCCATGAACACTATCCTTGATTCTCCCGTAGGATAGAGAAGCAGCATCTGGACGGGATCGCCGAAGTAAAAATGAAAAATTTCGTCCGAATTCACCCTGTGCATCTTGGAATTCTCCTCTGAGGTTATAAGGTAGTAAATAGCGGTTGAAAGACTGCGGTCTTCTCCGGCCATTTCCTCGCTTCTGTAAGTTTCTTTGTAGTATCCTCCCTCGCCGGGAAGCTTTTTCAGACCGAGTCTCTGTATAAGGTGATCGGCTTTCATGGATTTTCCTCCAGCAAAATTGTTAAAATCAAATCAGCAATATAATATAATACGTCAGGACGATTTCACCATACAAAAACGGGGGATATTAAAATGTCAGAAGAAGACACAAAGCCGCAAGAGGGAACAGAGTCGGAAGAGGCAGTAGCAGACAACTTCATGAACTCCATAAACATGGCCTTTAACCTCGGAGTAGCGGCCCATCAGGAGTCCGGCCAGTCAAAAAGCGTCGTGGAGATAGCGACCGAGCTCGGAAACCAGATATACCAGAATTTCGCACAGGCATACGGCGGCGAGATAAACGAGTCCTTTCTCAAGGCAAACACCGAATACTTTCTCCAGATAGCGCTTATGGGATACATAATCCCAGGGGTATGCGCCTTTGACAACGATTTCAAGGAGAAATTCTTCGCTCTTGTCTACGCCAGAGCCAAGCAGAACCAGCAGAGACAAAGCGGAGGGGAACCCGAGGGCGGAAGCAGGATAATAACCTGAGTACGCCTGCGGCCCGAGGCTCATGAGAAAAGTTCTAGGCGGCAGGGAAAAAGTAAAAGTTGCGGTTGCCCAGACGGCTCCCGTGTTCATGGACAAGGAACGGACCCTTGAGAAGGCCTGTCGCGTGATAAGGGAAGCGGGAGATAACGGAGCGGAGCTTATCGCATTCCCCGAGGCATTCATTCCAGGCTACCCGGCCTATTACACAGTCGGCTACGAAACCCCGCCGCATGACTGGACGGATTTCATGATCGCGCTTCAGGATAACTCCTTAGTGATTCCCGGAGACGATACCGAGATGCTCGCAGAGGCCGCCAAGGCAGCTGATGCTCACGTGGTAATAGGCTGCAACGAGCTTGACGACCGCAAGGGAAGCCGCACCGTTTACAACTCTCTTCTTTTCATATCGCGAGAAGGCAAGGTGCTCGGCAGGCACAGAAAGCTCATGCCCACCTACACAGAGAGAGTCTACTGGGGCCAGGGGGACGGAAGCGACATAACCACCTACGACACCGACATAGGAAGAATAGGGGGACTTGTTTGCTGGGAGAATCACATGGTTCTCGTAAGGGCCGCGATGGTTCACAGCGGACAGGACTTCCACGTGGCGGTGTGGCCGGGGAACTGGAGGAGAGGAGACGACAAACTGCTTGCCGCCGAAACGGAGGATCCCGGAGCGGGGTGCACGGTGCAGGCGCTCATAAGGGTTCACGCGTTTGAATCGGGGGCGTTCGTCCTAAGCGCCTGCGGTTATCTTGACGACGATGATTTCCCGGAAAGATGGCACTATGTGCGCGACGGGGACCACATGAATTACGACTGGGCTCGAGGAGGAAGCTCCATCGTCAACCCAGCCGGCAGATACCTTTTTGAACCCCACTTCGAAAAAGACGCGATACTCTACGCCGACTGCTACGCAAACCAGATAAAGGCGGTGAAGGCTGTGTTCGACTCCCTGGGCCACTATTCAAGGTGGGACGTGGCCAAACTTCTCATCGACAGGGAAAAACGGGAACCCGTTGCGGAAAAAACCACGGGACTTCAGATATCCTCCCAGGAAATAAAAAGAATTTCAGATGAGTACGGGGTTTCCGAGGACAAGCTTGAGGCAATCGCAGAAGAGCTTGAAAGACTTTTTAACTGAGAATAAAATCTCAGCCGTCGCTAAAACGCCCCATTTTGTCTTTAAGTGTAATTCCGAGTCGCGACCGGTTCGTCTTTTGAGAATGTGCGCTTCTATGTCCCGGTCATTGCGTCGGAGAGTTCAAGAACCTGTTTTTCCGCATGGTAAGAGCTTCTGACAAGCGGTCCCGCTTCCACGTGCGGGATACCGATTATTTTCTCCCCGTAGTCTTTAAGAGATTCGAATTCGACGGGATGATAGAACCTTGATACCGGTATATGATCGATAGTGGGCTGCAGATACTGTCCTATGGTAACTATGTCGCAACCGGCGCGCTTGAGATCCTTAAGCGTTTCGACGATTTCTTCGAAACTCTCCCCAAGACCGACCATAATGCCTGATTTGGTAAGCATCCCGGGCCTTCCCATCCTCGCGGACAGCGAAAGAAGTTCAAGAGATCTGCCGTAGACCGCCTGCGGCCTCACGGACCTCGTTCTTCCCGACTGAGTTTTCTGGGGAAGCGAGTAGAGTCTCGGAACGGTTTCAATATTATGATTCAAAACGTCGGGAGATGACGCTATCACTTTGTGAATCGCCTCGTGTTCCCCCTTGAAATCCGGGATCAGAACTTCGATCTTTACCCCCGGGGATGTCTTTTTTACCTCGTTTACGGTCTGCGCGAAGATACAGGCACTTTCGTAGTTCCTGTCATCTCTGTTTACCGAAGTTATAACTACATGTGTAACCCGCGCGTTGTTTTTCCGAAGCTCCGCGACCGCCGCAGCCACCCTGGCGGGTTCTTCCCAGTCAAGTTCACCGCCTTTCCCCGTTTTCACATGGCAGAACCCACAGCTTCTCGTGCAGACGTCCCCCAGGATCATGAAAGTGAGCGTTCCGGCCCCCCAGCACTCCCCTATGTTCGGACATTTCGCTTCCTCGCACACGGTGTGAAGGCCAAATTCGCGCACCAAGCTCCTAAGCTTGGTATAATTCGGACCGCTTGGGATTTTGGCCTTTATCCATTCGGGTTTTTTGCGAGTCCCCGTACGAACAGGCATCCGAGTTTCAGTGGTAGCAGATCTCATTTCGGCGTCTTGAACAGATCATGGGAAGAAGGCGGTTCCTGATAGCCGGCAGGTTTGTTCTGCAGAAGCTCCACCTCTAGCTTCCCGACTTTTTCCTCGAGATCTTTCACGGTTTCCCTGCTTCGCCTCAACTCGGACTTTGTGGAATGGCCTCTTGCAAAAGTCAGCAAGAAAAAAACAAACCCGCCCAGAATAAACGAAGCTCCTATTATCCCGGCATTGTAAACCCCCCACGTATTCTTAAAAGAGAAAAAACCCAGCTCGACTACAAACACCTGCGTGGCTATCTCAAGGTTCTGAATGAAGAAAACGGCTACAAAACAGCATATGATCAGGAGAAAAAATCTTTTTACGTGTTTCATCGGTTGTTTGAAAAACGGTTTCGCTAAACCAGCGTGATCCGCCAAGCGGTACTGCATTTTAGAATATCGGTTTTTGGAGAAAATACCAGCCGAATCAAGCTGCTGTACACGTACTGCAAGACGAAAATTGATATGGAATAAGGGGGAACTTCGGTTAGTAAACCACGTCGGCTATGTAGTAAAGACCGAACCCGGTTCTCACGGGAGAGACAAAAGTCACGTGCTCAGAAAGAGTTTCGGGGAAAACGAAATCAAGCAACGTTTTTTTCTTCATGGGATACTCCCTAATCCACGAATCCTCATCTAGGTCCCCTAGCTCCCTCGCCTCGGCAATCGCGGCCTCAAGAGTCCCGATGCGGTCAATCAGGCCGAGCTCCCTCGCCTGGCTTCCGATGAATATCTTTCCGTCAGAAAGCGAAGTGACTTTCGCCGGAGGCAGGTTCCTTCTTTCGGAAATCATGCCCTTGAACTGGGAGTGGGCGCCGTCTATGAGAGTCTGCAGGTAAGCCTTTTGCGTCTCGGGCATTTTGCGAAACGGCGAGCCCAGATCCTTAAACTCCCCGCTCTTTATCACCTCGACTTCCACCTTCGCCCACTTAAGCAGCTGCTCGTAGCTTGCAAACTGCGCTATCACGCCGATGCTCCCGGTCACGGTGCCGGGATTGGCATAAATCGTGGCTGCCGCGCAGGCGATATAGTAACCCCCCGAGGCGGCAACCGTTCCCATGCTGGCCACAACCGGCATGGCTTCGCCCAGGCTTCTGAGTTCTTCGTATATTTCCTGAGAGGCAGCGACTGATCCTCCCGGGGAATTTACCCTTATAACAACAGCCTTTACGGAATCGGTCTCGCGTATTTTTCTTATGCTTTTAATATAGGGATCGGGGTTGATTATTATGCCGTCAATGTTCACCACCGCCACCCCGTCCCCGCCGGGGTTCTGGCCATGATCGGAGATCAGCATTCCTATGAGGATTCCCGCGAAACCGACAAGGAGGATGACCAGAAGCGAGAGAAAGGTCTTAAGAAAGAAATTCAGGTCGGGGACTTTCACTTCGCCACCCCTCAGTCAAGGGCCTTGAGCTTTTCGTTCAGGATGTCCCCGAGCTTGGAGGAACTTTCCTGCTGGGAAGACGCGAAGTCTCTCATCGTGTCTTTTTCCTGCTTCTTCTCAAGCCTTCTGCGGCTGAGATTCACCTGATGCTTGGGCTTGTTAAAACCCGTGACGAGACCGCTTATCTCGTCTCCAACCTTAATGGATTCCTTGCTGAACTCATCGTCCTGAAATTCGCGGATGGCGTAAAATCCCGTTACGTCGTCGGCAAGCGCCACGGTGACGCCGCTCTCGAGAATTTCCTCTATCTTGGAGGTGACCACGGTTTCGTTCACCTTGTAGTCCCGAAGCACCTTGTTCCACGGGTCCGGGGTGAGCTGCTTGACTCCAAGCCCGATTTTTCTCTGCCTCGGGATGACATTCAGCACAATAAGCTCTATTTCCTTTCCCAGGTCTTCGCTTGAGAAAACCTCAAGGGGGCTGATTTCCCCCTCCCACTTCAGATTTTCCGGACGCACGAGCCCGACCATGTCCGGGGCAACTTCGACAAAAACCCCGAGTTCCGTAACGTTTCTTATGGTTCCGCTAACCCTTGTGTTAGGAGGATTGTTCCGCTTGAACTCATCCCATGGGTTTTCCTGTATCTGCTTGAGGCTCAGCGAAATTCTTCTTTCCTTCGGCTTTACTCCCAGAACCGCGACTTCTATCTCGCTTCCGACTGAAACTACTTCACTTGGATGACGGAAATTCTTAACCCAGGAAAGTTCGCTTACGTGCACAAGCCCCTCTATCCCGGGTTCAAGCTCGACGAACACGCCGAATTCTGCCGCGAAGACTACCTTGCCCTTGACTCTGTCGCCGATTCGGTATCTTTCCTGTATGCTCTCCCACGGATCCTCGGTGGTCTGTTTCACCCCGAGAGTTATTTTCCCGTTTTCGATCTCAAGGCGAAGAATCTTGACCTGGATGTCCTCGCCTTCTTTGAGGACATCCCCCGGATGCCTTACCCTCCCCCAGGAAAGCTCTCCTATCGGGACAAAACCCTCTATGCCCCCTATATCCACGAAAGCCCCGGCGTCAATTATCTTCACCACGTTTCCGGAAACAGTCTGGTCTTCCGATATAGTGGCAAGCGTCTCCTTCTTCTTCTCCTCCCTCTCTTCTTCGAGAATCGCCCTTCTCGACACCACTATACCGTTGTCGTTGTTCTGAATAATGCGGGTTTCGATCGTCTGTCCTACCATCTCGTCAAAATCCGCAACCGGTCGCAGGCCGACTTGGGAACCGGGAAGAAATACCTTGAAGGGGGTATGCCGCCCTATATCGCAGTTAAAACCACCCTTAACTCTGTTTAGAATCTTAGTGACGACCGGTTCTTTGTTCTTGAACTTCTCCTCGATCGCCCTTTTTTCTCTGATCTGGTCTGCTTTTTGTTTGGAAGCCCTGACGGTGTTCGGATTAGGTCTTTCGACCAGAACCTCTATCTCCGAGCCCACCGAGACTTCATATTCGCCGTCTTTGTTTAGAAATTGGTTTATGGGAACTATGCACTCGAACTTAAACCCGAGGTCTATGAAAACAGCATCAGAATCAACCCTTATGACCCTTCCTTTCGCTATTTCCCCGTTCTCGGGCTCGCTCAAGCGCGATTCCATACTTTCATCAAGTAACTCCTCAAAGCTTTTCTCATTAGAATCCGTAACACCATTATCCTGAGTCATTTTGTTTAGCCGCCTTTGCCATCAGTCTTTTACTAATAAAGGCAAGGTTACATGAAAACTGTCTAAAATGAAAAGAGCGCTAGGGAAGAAAAATTGTTTTCAATCGCCGCGGAAAGAGATATCTTTTGTGCGAAGAAATATCGCCGCAATCACATCTTCGGCGCTCATTCGGGTCGTATCTATCACCACGGCGTCCTGGGCGGGACGAAGTGGGTTCTCCGCGCGAAGCGTGTCACGACGGTCCCTTCTGCGAAGCTCGTCTTCGACATCTGAGAGGGGAATATCTCCCCGTTTACTTTGAAGGAATCTCCTTTTCGCTCTCTCGGCGACCGTAGCGTCGAGGTAGAATTTATACCTTGCCCCGGGAAAAACATAGGTTCCCATATCTCTTCCCTCGGCAACTATGTTTTCCCCTTCCCCGATCTTTCTCTGAATGCCGATGAGAAATTCCCTTACTTCGGCAAGCTCCGCGAGTTCGGAGGAAAGGGAAGAGATCTTCTCCGTCCTTATAAGTTTCGAGACGTTGCGCCCGTCAAGGAAAACAAGGCCCTCCGGAGAGAATTCCACCATAGTTCCGGAAAGAAGCCGCGAGAGTGAAGCGGGATCGTTGGGGTCAACTTCCGCCTCGCTTACCTTAAGCGCCACGGCCCTGTACATGGCGCCCGTGTCAAGACACGAAAAACCGAGCAGGTCGGCAACTCGTCTGGCAACGGTGCTTTTCCCCACTCCCGAAGGTCCGTCTATGGTAACGATATTGTCGCCGTCTCGTTTCATTTGGAATCTAAAAGAGCCTCGAAAAGCGGGAAGAATTCAGGAAATGAAATGGAAACGCATCCGGCGTCCCCGATCACCGTCTCCCCTCGGGCCCGCGTGGCAGCGACGGCAAGAGACATGGCGACCCGGTGGTCTCCGCGGCTCTTGCACCGGGCTCCGCGAAGCTCACCCGTGCCGTTTATAATCATGCCGTCCGGTGTTTCGCTTATGTCCGCGCCAAGTTTCGAAAGCTCCCCCGTCATGGCGCTTATCCTGTCGGTTTCCTTCACCCGAAGCTCCCCCGCGCCGCTTATCACCGTTTCGCCCTCGGCAAAACACGCAGCCACGGAAATAACGGGAAGCTCGTCTATGGCCCGCGACACCGACTCTCCCTCTATGCGCACGGCGCGAAGCGCACCGTGGCGGGCAATTAGATCCCCTACCGGTTCCCCGCAGCACTGGCGGCGGTTCTCAATCGAGATGTCGGCCCCCATTTCCCACAGGATATCAAGCACCCCGGTTCTAAGCGGGTTAAGTCCGACGTTTTTCACCATGATTTCCGATCCCGGGTTTAGAAGCGCGGCGACGATAAAAAAAGCCGCCGATGAGATGTCCGAGGGGATTTCAAGCTCGGTTCCCGGAAACTCCACTCCCTGGCTTACCGAGACACATGTTCCGCTTATCTGCACCGGAACTCCAAAGTAGCGCAGCATCCTTTCGGTGTGGTCCCGGGTTCTTTCGAGTTCTGTCACGCTCGTCCTTCCCGCAGCATAGAGTCCCGCGAGCAGAATCGTGGATTTTACCTGCGCGCTTGCCACTGGAGATCTGTAATCTATTCCCTGAAGTTCCGAGCCTGTTATGTGAAGCGGAAGGACTTCCCCCTCCCCCGATATCCTGGCCCCCATGCTGCGAAGCGGGACAGTCACTCTGGACATGGGACGGCGGCGCAGGGAAGCATCCCCGGTAATGGTCGAGGGGAAGCTCTGGGCACTTAGAACTCCCGTGAGCAGCCTGGCGGTGGTTCCTGAATTTTCAGCGTCTATAGTCTTGCGGGGCTCCTTGAGGCCGAAAAGCCCCCTTCCCGCAATTTCCACTCCTCCCGCGCCTACTTCAACCTCGATCCCCATGCTTCTAAAAGCGTTCGCCGTAGCAAGGGTATCTTGGGAAGCGAGAAACCCGCTTGCCCTGGTCTTTCCCCGCGCAAGCGAGCCTAGAATGATCGCTCTGTGGGAAATGGATTTATCGCCGGGAGGGGTTATCTCTCCGGCAAGCGTGCGGGGTTTTTCCTTGAGTATGAAATCGGACATCTTCTGACTGAGAATTATATACCTAACTCGGTAAAACAATATATAATATTTACCGTAAGGCGCAGTCTTTTACCGAAAATACGGGATGAAAACGGAAGAGAAAAACATATTCGGCGAAGAGTTAAAAGAATGTAGCACGGATCCGATGACCGGATTTTTCAGGGATGGCTGCTGCAGAGCGGCAGTCGAGGATGTGGGGCTTCATCTGGTCTGCGCGGAGATGACGGAGGAATTTCTCGAATTTTCGAGATCCAGGGGAAACGACCTCATAACCCCCCGCCCCGAGTTCGGTTTTGATGGGCTGAAACCCGGAGACAGGTGGTGTCTTTGCGCGCTTCGCTGGAAAGAAGCACTTGACGGTGGTGTGGCTCCCCCGGTTTTTCTTCAGTCGACCCATGAATCGGTGCTCAAAATCATAGATCTCTCAGATCTTAAAAAATACGCCGCCGACATATCCTGAGCCTTGATTCCCCTGAATTTGCGTATAATCTTCGTTCTGTGAAATACCTTGTCCTCCAAGGCGACGGCATGCCCGACCACAAGCTCCCCGAGCTTGAGGGAAGGACTCCGCTTGAGGTCGCAAACACCCCGAATCTTGATGCAATAGCGAAGCGGGCGGAGATTTTCGGGATCGCGAAGACCATTCCCGACCCGCTCCCTCCCGGAAGCGACGTGGGAAACCTCGCGGTGCTGGGCTATGACCCGACGAAATACTACACGGGAAGATCCCCGCTTGAAGCCGCGAGCATAGGGATTTCGCTCGGGGAGACGGACGTTACGGTGCGATGCAATCTTGTAACTCTCGCGGAGAGAAACGGCCGGACGGTCATGGAGGACTACAGCGCCGGGCACATAACCGACGATGATGCGGCCGGGATCATCGAGGATCTAAAAAAAGAGTTCGACGGGGAGGAGTTCTCCCTAAGCCAGGGGGTAAGCTACAGGCATCTTCTGCTCTGGCGCGGAGGAAACAGCGGTATTCAAACGACTCCACCTCATGACATTTCCGGAAAGGAAATCGCTCCCTGGCTTCCTTCGGGAGACGGGGCGGAAAAACTCCTGAACCTCATGGAGAGATCCCGGAGGATACTTAAAGACCATCCCGTGAACGCAAAAAGAAGAGCCGAAGGGAAAAACACCGCAGACTCCATATGGCTCTGGGGCGAGGGGACAAAACCCGACATGCCGTCCCTTCAGGAGCTTTACGGAATCACCGGGTCAGTGGTATCGGCGGTCGACCTCGTAAAAGGGATAGGAATATTCGCCGCGATGGAAGTAATCGAGGTTCCGGGAGCGACCGGGTACCTCGACACCAACTACGCGGGAAAGGTGAGCGGCGCTATTGAGTCGCTGCAACGCGTGGACCTCGCAATGATCCACATAGAGGCAACGGACGAAACGGGTCATGTCGGAGACGCGAGCCTTAAGATACAGGCGATCGAGGATTTTGACCAAAAGGTAGTGGGGCCTGCACTCGCGGGGATGGAGCAGTTCGGCGAATACAGGGTGCTGGTGCTCTCAGACCATCCCACCCCCATAGACCTCAGGACCCACTCGAACGAACCCGTCCCATTTGCCATACTTGATTCCGCGAACCGCTCGGTAAAGCATGACTCTCTTGTTTATACCGAGGACTGCGCCGCGGCAAGCGGAGTCTATGTAAAAGAAGGCTGGAAGCTATTGGGAACGCTTGTCGCCAGACAGGAATAAAGTGCCTCAGAGGTAATACTTGAGCCCGACCGTGAAGGTCCAGCTGTCTGTGTCACCCACTTCGAAATCGGTCGTAAGCGGCGTAACGCCGTCGGCGCGTATGGGTTCGTGGCCTCTGACCCGCTTCCAAGACAGGTCGTCGCGGTCAAAATCGCTAAGGCGCGTCCAGCGGGCCTTGGCGCCGACTGAAAGATCGTCGCTGAGCGCGTAGTCGACTCCGCCCACAACCTGAAAGCCGAACCTGGTTTTTCCCAGCTCTGTATCTATGTCGCTGACCGTGCCCGCCGCGGCCATCTGCCACGGTTCCGTGCCCAGATCGCTTCTGCGCAAAAATCTGGCAGAGTAACGCATTTCCGTCGAACCCACACCTATACCGCCCCCGATATAAGGCGTAAAGGGCGAGTCGTTGCGCAGGTCGTAGTAGGCGTTCAGGAAGAAATGATGAGCGCTGAGGTCATACACGCGTTCTGAAGGAAGATCGTTCTCGTCCCATTCGCTCTCCTTCTGATCAAACGTTTCGCCGCCGCCGGAACCGAGGCGCGCGAGCCTTCTCTGCGAGCCCTGGCGGCGGTTTAAATACTCCGCCTCAAAACGCAGCCCGTTGCCGAATGCGTAACCAAGGGTCGCGCCCCCCGCGAAGCCAGCGCCGGGGGCAAACACGTTTGCAATGATAGTTGTCTTTTCGGTGGTGCACTCCGCGTCCATCGGTGGAGTCGCACTGGAAGGGTAAAGGAACGAATCGCATCGGGTTGGATGATCAATCAAGGACTGGGAAACGTCCATGTCTCCCGACTTTGAAAAACCCGCTTCAAGCCCTACATAAAAACCTTCCGCCGCTGCATCCGTCACCGACAAGGTGGCCGCCAAAAGAACCGCCACAAGCCAAAGACACCCGTTGCCCGTAAAATGTCTCATATATTTTCTCCTTGTATCTCTCAATTCAAGAACCGTTCACGGGCAAAGAATACCCCTGAAGCGAAGGAAACTACGTCTTTTTTACCTCTTCCCAGATCTCGTCCATCTGCTCCATGGAAAGAGTGCTTATTTCTTTTGCCCCGGTCCGCGCTTTCTCTTCGAACCGGGAGAATCTCTCTATGAACTTCTCGACGGCCCCATGAGACGTAGTCTCGGCATCGATGTCAAGATGTCTTGCCAGATTCACTACGGAAAAAACAAGATCTCCCCACTCCTCCCGGGATCTGTTTTTCTCGCCGGTTTCCATCTCCCGCTCAAGCTCAAGCAGTTCCTCCTTTACCTTAGCAAAAACCGAAGAAACGTCGCTCCAGTCAAACCCGGCGCGGGCCGCCTTCTCGCCAACCCTCTGCGCCCTCATCAAAGAGGGCATGGCTCTCGGTATTTCCTCCAGATCGGACTTCCCTTTTTTCTCCTTGAGCTTCTCGGCGTTCCAAGTCCTTAAGGCCTCGTCCGCGTCCTTGGCTTTTTTCTCACCGAACACGTGAGGGTGCCTTCTTATGAGTTTGTCGTGGAGTCTCTGGGTAACATCGCCTATGCCGAATTTCCCCTCTTCGCTTGCTATCTGGGAGATGAAGACAACCTGGAAAAGGAAATCTCCAAGCTCCTCTACAAGTCCGTCCGTATCCCCAAGCTCTATTGCCTGTATTACCTCGTAGGCCTCTTCGAGAACGTACGCCCGAAGCGACTCGAGCGTCTGCTCCCTGTCCCATGGACAGCCTCCCGGAGCGCGCAGACGCCTTGCAAGCGAAACTATATCGTCAAAAGTTTTTTCCTCTTTCATAACTCCTGGGGCACCCTAGACCCGAAATTTCTTCGAACACCGGGTCAGGTTCTGGTTTCCGTCCTGGGTGACCAAGACCACGTCCTCTATCCTGACTCCCCCGAGACGCTCGTAGTAAAGACCAGGTTCTACAGTAACAACATTTCCCTCCTTAAGAATCTCGTTTCCGGGACCGATTCTCGGCGGCTCATGGATGTCAAGCCCCAGGCCGTGGCCCGTGGAATGTATGAACCCCTCGGGGCTTCCGGAACCCGAAGCCGTGGTAGGAAACCCCCGTTCCGTGAAAAAATCTATTACCGCGCCGTGCACGTCCTTTGATCTCACGCCGTCTTTTATCATGGAAAGCGCGATTTTCTGACCGCGCAAAACGGTATCGTACATTCTTAGAAGTTCAGCCGAGGGCTCGCCCTTAACAACCGTCCTCGTCATGTCGCCGAAGTAGCCGTTCTCCTGGGACCTCGGGAAAATGTCGATCACCACCGGCCACCCGGCCTTAAGAGGCCCTGAGCCCTTCTCGTGGGGCATGGAGCCCTGAACCCCTCCGGCCACTATGGTGTTTGAAGCCAGATACCCCCGTTCGGCAAGATAGGAGCTTATGGCGGAACGCACTATCTCGGAGGTAAGGGGCTTGCCGTCGCGGTAAAGCACGGAACCCTTCACCACTGAGTCCGATATAATTGAAATAGCAATCCTCATGGCCCATGCCGTAGCGTAAAGCGCCTTTTTTATGAGTGAAACTTCCGCCGGGGATTTCCTGAGACGCCCGGGAAAAAGAAAATCCGTTTTCGCAGTCCTGACGAAAAAACCGGTTCCCCGAAGCGCGTCGGCATAGGAAACCGGAAAAAATCTCTGGACAACCAGGCTCCTTACCCCTCTTTCCCTGAGAATTGCCGCGGCCACCTCGGCAATACCGGGCCTTTTTCTCTTGCCACCGCGAATCTTGGCAACCCACTCCCCAAGTGAGATGACCCGTTCTACTCTTGCCTCTTTTTTCCCCCGCTCAAGCTCAAGGTCGCTGAGAACCAGTGTTCCTTCACCGTCGTGCTCGAAAAAGATAACGGGATCCGGAACGAAAAAACCGGTTCTGTGGTAAAGGTCAGAGTTGCGCTCGCTCGAATCGATTATAAGGTAGGCCGTTTTGCTCACGCCGAAAACTATACAATAAACCTGGGCAGCGGGGCAAACTAGCGCCACTGCTTACCGCTTACGCTTGTTAGCAATAAACTAATTGTCCGGTCTTAGATTTTTGGTTGCAGGAGGGATCTACGAACCGGACAGAGTTACTGCTTAACTGACTTCTGAACAAATGCTTGACAATGCACATTCATGTTAGTTATACCGACGTACGTACCTAGACCGACCTGGACACCATCCGTAGATGAGGAAACCACCATCTACGAGGAATTTATGGAAGATGAAGAAAGCTAGCATTGCGTTCTATTGCACATATTGATATAGTGAGGAATGGGCGGTAGTAAAATATGCTAGTAGGCTATCTGACCAGATACTAACATTCACCATTCACCCTTCGCATCTACTGCCCCGTTTGATATGGGCGATGATAGAAACTTTGCTATTTATTGAGTTCTTTATCCTGTGTTTAGTTGAGGCAATGGTTTTGGCTTACTGTTAATGGAGGTTTTTATTGTGAAAAGATTTTTGCTTTTATTGACGGCTTTCTTTGTCATAGGTTTGGCTTCTTGTGATGACGATAATGACTCAGACATGGAACCTGAGCCCACGACAATAAAGATGAAGGGTTTCTTTAACAGCGTTGATGAAAACAACATGGATGACTGTCAGAGTGAGGACCTGAATTTGATAGTGGAAGATGAGGTAGTTGTTGGCAGTTCTAATTTTGCTGCATCAGGGGAAACGGGCGAAGTCTTTGATGAAGCGGTGTTCGGATATATAGGTATAAAGACTCAAGACCGTATAGCCGCCTCTTACGTAACGGCAACGAGAGAAGGGGAACTTGTTAATCCCGGAGTTCTCTATCTTAGGAAAAGAGGGGATTTATATGTTGGGTTTTGGGGTGGAGGAGCTACACGTCCGGAAGGTAATCCGTCCGTTGTTTGTCCGTACATAATGGTTCCGCAGGAGATGGTCGAGGAAGGTGGCTGCGAAGCTCAAGCCTATGCAGAGTATCTTAAAAATGAGGATGGTTCAATAAAAGCCTGTGTAATGGCCCCAAATAGCTAATCCGTTAAATGAGTGACGGACCTGTAATTACGATAACAGTGGAAATTCCCGAAACTGTTAGTCAACTTCCTCCTGGCGATGACGATCAGGAATTTGAAATATGTCTATATAATAAATGGAAAGCAGCTTCGACCAAATCTTGTAGCGGCTTCACGCCGTCTGAATGGCTTCGTAGATATGCTTGACCATATGCGTTCGTTTTTTCACGTTTCTTACGATTCATAATTAAAACCTCCTTGAACTTCATTTGAGTTCATTGACTTAAAGACCTAATTACCATTTAATTTGTTTCCAGTACCCTTCTGAAAGCTTAAATCAAGCGAAAAAATTTAAAATCGAGTTTG